>DASWYH010000990.1:0-9313 GCA_036405095.1 Gemmata sp.
GTTTTCTTTTTCGCGGGGCGGTACTTCTCGGGTTCGTCCGGGGCAACACCCTTGATCTTCTTGGTGAGCCCCGGCCACGTAACGGCCGGCGAGATCTGGACCAGCCCGGCTTCGTTCAGCTCGGGCATCGAGATCTTGGCCGCATTCGAGTTATACGGCCCGATGTACGCCATCACGTCCGGATCGGCGGCGGCCTTCTGCGCGTTGGCCTTTTCGGTCGGGCCGTCCCACCCGCCGTTGGCCGCGGTGGCGTCGTCCCAGTCCTTGTAGTCGATCTTGAAGTTGCCGACCTTGCCGTTGTACTCGTCGATCGCCATCTGGATGCCGTGGACGATCGTGTTCGTCTGCCCCTTCGCGCTCCCGGTCCGCGGGAGGCTGGACACGATGCGGATCGTCTCCTCGGCGCCGTCGCCCGGACCGTCGCCCTTGTCGCTGGCGCCGCACCCCGCGAACAGGAACGGGCTGACCCCGGCGGCTGCGGCCCCGAAGAACGCGCGGCGGCTCACCTTCGTGTGCGTCGGATCGGCTTCGCGGTTTTCCATTTCGGTGAACCTGTGGTGGTGTGCGGGTGTCGTTATCAAGCCAGAATGTAGGCCCGAAGTTGCTCGGTGTCTAGCGCCTTCCCCTGGGACCGCGGCCGTCCCGGCCGCAGCGTCGTCTGGCGACCCGCGTTTCGGGTCTTTGGGTCGGCGCACTGTGCGGCCCGTTGCGGCCGGGACGGCCGCGGTCCCAGGAGGCGCGGCTCACTTCGTGCCCATCACCTTCACAGCGCGGAACTTCCCCTTCTCGATCGTCGCCACGGTCAACCGTTGCATCGTGGTGTCGCCGTCGGCGTCGAAGCTCCACTTGCCGATCAGCCCTTTGTCAAAATCCTTCGTGGAAACGACGGCCTTGCGCACCGCCTCGCGGTCCTTCTTGCCGACGGCGCAGAGGGCGTTCAGGACCACGGCCGCGGCTTCGTACCCGTACACGGCAGAGGCCCCGGGCGCCCGGTCGTGCTTCATCGTGTAGCGCTTGACGAAGTCGGCGCCCGCGCCTTTCAGGTGGGCGGGGGCGATGCCGCCCACGGTGATGAAGATCTTCAACACGTCCACCACGTCGGCCCCGGCCGCGTCGATGAACGCCTGCTCGTAGCACCCGTCGGGGAGCAGCAACGGGCAGTCCACGCCCTCCGCGTTCATGTCGGCGGCGAGCTGCGGGGCCTTGCTCTGGGTGGTGCCGCCGAAGTACACGAGGTCCGGGTTCAGCCCCTTCGCCTTCTTCAACACGTCCCGAAAGTTGACCGCCGCCGGGCGGATGCTCTCGTGGCCCAGAATCTTGATCTTCAGCGCCTCGCACCGCTTCTTGAACCCGGTCGCCACCGACGAGCCGTACAGCTCCTTGTCGTCGAGGATGAAGACGCTCTTGACCTGCAGCTCCTCGGCCGCGAAGTCCGCGGACAGCGGCCCCTGGCTCGCATCGTGCGGGCACACGCGGCAGAACGTGATCTTCTTCCCGGGCCGGTAGCGGTCGGGCTCGTCCGCGTCGGCCCCGGGCGCGCTCTTGGTCAACCCGGGCCACGAGGCGGACGGCGACACCTGCACCAACCCGGCCTTGTTCAGGATCGGCGCGGACACGCGCGCCGCGCCCGAGTTGTACGGCCCGATGAACGCCATCACGTCCCCGTCCGCAACGGCCTTTTCGGCGTTCGCGGCTTCTTTCTCAGCGGCCCAGTACCCCTGTCGGGCGTTGGTGTCATCCAGGTCCGCGTAACTCACCTCGAACGGCAGCGCCGTCTCGAAGTCTGCAAGCGCCATCCGGATCGCGTTCACGATCCCGTCGGTCTCACCTTTTGCGCTGCCCACGCGCGGCAGGCTCGACACGATTTTCACCTTCTCCTTCGGCTGCGCCGCAACCAGTGGCGCAGCGACCGGGGCGAGTGCGGCAGCGAGAAACGTGCGGCGGTTCATGGAGAGGTTCCTTCAGGTGGGCACATCCAGTACGAATGTGACCGGGCCGTCGTTCACCAGTTCCACCTGCATGTCGGCCCCGAACTGCCCCGTTGCAACGGGCACGCCGAGCATCTTGAGGGCCGTCACCAGCGCCTCGTACAGCGGTTCCGCGACCGCGGGCGGGGCGGCCCCGGTGAAGCTCGGGCGCCGGCCCTTCAAGCAGTCCCCGTAAAGGGTGAACTGGCTGACCACCAGCACCGCCCCGTTCACGTCTTGAACCGACCGGTTCATTTTGCCATCGGCGTCCTCGAAGGCGCGCAGGTTCGCCACTTTATCGGCGAGCCACGCGACGGACTTTTGCGTATCGTCAGGACCGACCCCGAGCAGCACGAGCCACCCGTGCGCGATTTCGCCGATAACCGCGTCCGCAACGGTCACTTTGGCCCGGCGGACTCGTTGCAGGACCGCGCGCATTGCGGTTCTGGGGAAGTTGGGGTCGTGGAGAGGTGACTGAGGAGAGGTTAGTAACCCGCGGGCACAGCCGCCAGCGCCCGGGGCGGATTCTGATCCGTTTTTGTGCCGGGGCCGCTCAACTCGTGGGGCGGGAGCGTTTTGTTGGGGCTTGAGCTCCCAGCTCCTGGTGCTTTTCGGAGCCGTATCGCCGGCTGGAGCTTCAAGCAACGTGTTGAAGAAGCCGTTTTCGTCGTTCATGCAACACCTCTAACCGTGTGCTGAGGTGGCACGGACCGTTTACCCAACGGCTCCCGCCGGGTGCTACTCCATCTCCTCCCAGTTCTCGCGCTCGGTGTGCCGGTGCCGCCGACGCTTGGGCTTTGATCGGCGCGTGGACGGTCGCGCCTGGGGAGGAGCGACCGGGAGCCGCAGGGCCGGGGGGACAGGTGGAACTGGTGGGGCCGGGGGGGTACTCTCGGGAAGGGCGGTCGTACGCACGGCACCGCAAACGGACGCCGCGCGCAACCGCTCGACCATCTCTATGGGCAAGCGAACGACCCGCCAGGGCGCCCCCGGCGGCTGGAGCGCTGCCGGAGCGGCCCCGAGTCCGCCGGGCTGGCGCTCGACAGCGGGCGAAACGGCCGCGCACCGCTCGCCCCTGGACCACCAGCTCCGGGCCTCAATGAGTGTCGCACAGAACCGGACCACCCGCTTGCAGTGCCGGCACCGCCGGAGGTCGCTGAACGCGGTCGGGCTGAGTTGGTCCCATCTCTGCGCGCACGCGAGCGGATCACACTGAGAGCTGATATCGAGCTTCGGCCGACTCACGACGACCAGCCAGTCGTTCGGAAGTGTTGCGGCGAGCGAAGGCAGATCGTGCGCCTCGGGCGGTTCATCGGTTGGCGCCTCAAGGAGCCGCTGTTCGAGGCGGATGAACTGGGCTTTCGTCTGGTAAGCGGGTTTGGGTTGCTCGTCGAGCCAGTCGGCGTAAACGAGCCGGGCGGTGTCGTCGGCGGGGGCGTTCCGGATCGCGGACAGGAAACCGGCTTCTTCGTTCATCAAGGTTCCACGGGTCGTGAGTTGGGCGTGCGGTCCATGCCGCACGGACACACGACCCGCGAGGCCGGTTCGTTACTACTCGATTTTGTTGCCGCCGGGAGGCATGTTCTTCGGCGCCTTCGGCTGGGCTCGCGGTTGTGGCGCCTGCGGGGCCGGGTTGGCCGGCGCCGGCCGCTTCTCCTCCGCCCCGCAACCGGTCACCAGCGCCGCGAGCACCAGAACGGCAACCGCCGGCCCGCGGGTGTGGTTAGAAGTCATAGTTGATCACCATCCCGTCGTTCCGGCACCCGAGCCACTTGATCGTGGTCGGGTCGGAACTGTTGCGGAAGAGCCGAACCGACCCGTCGCCGAACCCGAACATCGCCCCGCCCGGATGCCGGCTGCCGAACGCCTGCGGCGCGGTCCCGTTGATTTGGGCCGAAGTGTCGTCCAGGTGCCACATGTTGTCGCTGATCCGCACGCCGCACCCGACGGTCGCGTCCGGGCTGCAATAGTAGCCGGTATGCCCGGCCCAGATGGCCGCCCACTTGCGCTTGGTCTTGTCCTGCTCGAAGAAGCACTCTCCGATCACCACCGTGTTGCTGGTCCCGTCGGTCACGTCGGTGAACTTCACCTTGCTGTTCTGCCACATGATGCCGTTGCGGTCCTCGTTGGCGTAGAAGAACCCGCTGCTGTCGGTGCCGCAAATCGCTCGGTAGTTCGACAGGCCGAGTTGCCGGTCGGCCTCTTCGAGCCGGAACGGGTTCTGATCCGGGGCCGGGTCGGACGGGCACCGGAAGATGTCCAGCCGGGTCTGCGTGAGCGGGGTCGGGGTGATGGACCCGTAGCTGACCTGCGGGCCGAACGGCACCGCGTCCGGGTTGAGCTGGCGGAACAGATTGTCCTGCTCGACGTAAGGCAAGAGGAGCGTGGCCCAGCCCCACCCCGGGAACACGTCGCCGGTGGCCTTGGCGTCGTTCTTGATGGCGGGCGGGTAGTTCCCGACGGCCGCCGCGTAGCTGTGCATGCCGATGATCTGCTGCTTCAGGTTGTTGGAGCACTTCATGCGCGCGGCGGCCTCGCGCACCTTCTGAACCGCGGGCAACAGTAACCCGATCAGGATCGCAATAATCGCGATGACGACGAGCAGCTCAATGAGCGTGAACCCGGACGGGGCGCGCCCGCGTCCGAATCGAGGGAAAATGGGCACAGACTCTCCAGATCGTGCGAGTAGTAATACTGTCCGCAGTCATGAGTGTTGCGGAGCGGAGAGGTGAACAAAACATGAGATTAGCTCGGTCATAGCGTTCGTGTCAATGGGTCGGTTGTGGCTTTTTTCTTCGCGCGAACGGGCGCTCCGAATCCCGGCCCGGGGTCCGTGACTCTAACCCCGCGCGGGTGGCCGTGCGCCTGCTACAATGAGTTTCGTTCCCTCGCTCCCCACAAACCGAACACCCATGCCCCGCGATCCTTACGAAGTGCTCGGCGTCTCCAAGTCCGCGACCGCGGAGGAGATCAACAAAGCGCATCGGAAGCTGTCGAAGAAGTACCACCCGGACCGCAACCCGGGCGACAAGCAGGCCGATGCGAACTACAAGGAAGTTCAGTCCGCCCACGACATCCTCGGCGACCCCGCGAAGAAGGAGCAGTACGACCGGTACGGGTTCGCCGGGACGCAGTCCGGGTTCCCCGGCGGTGGCGGGTTCCCCGGTGGCGCGGGCGGGTTCGGTGGCGGGTTCCCCGGCGGCGCCGGCGGTCCGCAACTCGATCCGGAAGCGGCCCAGCGCCTGTTCGACCTGTTCGGTGGCGGGATGGGCGGCGCCGGCGGCCCCGATCTCGGCGACCTGTTCGGCGGCGGCCGGCGCAAGAGCCGCCCCAAGGGCCGCCCGCGCGCCGAGCCGATCGAATCCGAGGTGACGGTGCCGTTCGACGTGGCCGCGAACGGCGGGAGCGTCGCGCTGGAAATCGGCGGGCGGCGTATTGATGTGAAGGTGCCCGGGGGCATCGAAGAGGGCAAGAAGCTCCGCGTTCCGGCCGACGCTACCGGCGGTCAGGAGGTGCTCTTGAAGGTCAAAATCGCACCACACCCGTTCTTCCGGCGCGAGGGCAACGACCTCTACCTGGACGTGCCGCTCGCGCTCCCCGAGGCGATTTTGGGCGCCAAAGTGGACGTTCCCACGCTCGACGGTAGCAAACTCGCGCTCGTCACCGTGACCGTGCCGCCCGGAACGTCGAGCGGCCGAAAGCTCCGGCTCCGCGGAAAGGGCATCGGCGGCGGCGACCAGTACCTGGTTTTCAAGGTGGAAGTGCCGCCGGGGCAGGTGGACGAGAAGAGCCGCGAGTTGATCGACGAGTTCGCGAAACGGAACCCACAGGCCCCGCGCGCCGGTGCCCCCTGGGTGTGAGTGACCGCGCACGAGGGCCGAAAACCCGCGCCGTGCGTGGCACCGGGCGAACACCGGTGCGGGATACGATGTCTCCCTTTAGGCGTTCCGCGCATCGGACTTGGGAGGAGCCGTGCCGTCGTTCAAGTACCCGCAGACGCACCACATGAAGACCCCGGCGGAGTTCGAGCGGTGCTACGCGCGCAAGCGGTCGGCGTCCGACGGGCTGCTGATCGTGTACGCGTGCGAGAACGACCGGCCGCACCCGCGGCTGGGGTGCTCGGTGTCGCGGAAGGTCGGCAACGCGGTGGTGCGCAACCGCTACAAGCGCCTGTTCCGCGAAGCGTTCCGGCTCACCCAGCACGACCTGCCGCCGGGGGTGGACCTCATTCTGATCCCGCGCCCGGGGCCGTACCCCGAACTGGGCGCGCTGAAAGCGTCGCTGGTGAAGCAGGCCCGAATCGCGGCGCGGAAGCTGAGCGAGGGGAAGCGAATCACCCCCCCCGGCCCCCACCCACCAGGGAGGGGGCCGGGGGGGGGGGCTTCTGCGGAGGAGCCGAAATGAATCGGCTCCGCTGGCTGTGGCACGGTCCCGCGCAAGCGGTCGGCGCCGTCATGGTGCTGTGCGTGCGCGGGTATCAGAAAGTGATCCGCCCGGTGCTGCCCCCGATGTGCCGGTTCCACCCGGGGTGCAGCGAGTACTTCATCCTGTCGGTGAAGAAGCACGGGCCGCTTTACGGGTGCGCCAAGGGCGCGTGGCGCATCTGCCGGTGCAACCCGTGGAACAAGGGCGGGTACGACCCGCCGTAAAGCGGCGCTTCACCACACGTCCGTCTTTTTCAACCGCGCTTTGAGCGATTTGAGCGCTGCCTCCGTCGCCTGGGTGCCCCTCAACGACAACGTTTCCAACTGTTTCAACGGTTCGAGGGGCACCAGGTCCCGGTCGCGGAGCGCGACCTGCGAGGCGTACAGCTCACGCAACCACTTCAGCCCCGGGAGGCGCGCCAGCGTCGCACCGGTGATCTGGGTGCTGTCCACGTCCAGAACCCGCAGCCGCGCGAGCGCTGCGAGGTGCGCCAACCCCGCATCGCTCGCGGGGGTGTCTTCGAGGTTGAGGTGCGTGAGCAGCGGGAAGCGCTCCACCCCGGCGCCGGTGGCACCGGTCCCGCTCAGGTTGAGAACCCGCAAGCGGCCCAACGGGGCCAGTGCCCGGACGGCCGCGTCGTCGGCCGTACCGAGTTCGAGCACTTCGAGCTTCGTCAGCGCCGCGAGCGCCTTGTAGCCCGCCGCGGTGAGCCGGCGCCCGCCCTCAAGGCGCAACTCGCGCAGCTCGGTGAACTTGGCGAGTTCGGCCGCGCCCGCGTTCGTGAGCGTCGCGTTCCGGCTGATGAGCGTGCGGAGCCGCGTCAGCGGGGCGAGCGCGCGAACGCCGGCGTCACCGAACCGCACCGTCCCGAGGTCGAGGTGCGTGAGGTCCGTGAGCCGCGCGAGGTGCGGCAGCAACCGCGGCTCGGATTGTGTGTCGAACAGCGAGATGCCGCGCAGGTTCGGGACCGCCGACGCGCGCTCGATGTGCTCCGGGTTGACCGGCATCCCGTCGGGGAACACGATCCCGACGGGCGCCGGCGAACCGGCCCACGGCGGCGCCCGGAACGGCTCGTACAGGTCGCTACCGCCCTCCGCGGCTCCGCCCGCGCGCGGGTCGCCGGCGTCCTCGAACGAGTCGAACTCGGCGAACGCGATCGGGAGCACCCAGGTCATCCCCGGCCAGCCCTCCGCGATGGTGCGGGATAGGGGGTCATGAGGGCGGTTAGCCGGGTCTTGAACGTCGTCGGTGTTGAGCCACACCGATTCGTCCTCGTAGTGGCCGAAGGTGGGCAGCCCGCGGTCGTGCGGGCCGGCGTCCCACATCAGGGCCCCGCCCTCCTTTTCCCACCGCTTCCGGTGCCCGCGCCACCACTCCTCGTGCCGCGTCATGAGGTCGTCGTACCGCGGATCGCCCGCGGGCAGGGCGGCGAGCTGGCACTGGAGCCGGACGCACTCGCCGCGCGGGTCGTCGTGCTCCTGGAGCCAGTCGGCCAGAGCCAATCGCGGGGTGTCGTCGTCCGGGTCGGCGTGACACGCGCCGAGCAGGGCACGCAGGTCCGTGCCCGTGTGAACCGGGAAGCGGGAGGGCAACTTGGCTTTCATTACTTCTTCTTCCCCTTCTCGTCCCAGTTGGCGTTAATTTCGGCCTCCGTCACCTCCGATTTCACCCCCTCCTTCGGCACGTCGAGCTTGCAGATCCACACCAGCGCGTTGAGGACCACCTTGCGGAAGTTGTCGTCCTTCCAGTTGCGGTGGAAGTGCCCGCCGGTGAACCCCACCCCGCGCCCGCCGTCCTTGCGTTCCAGCGCCCACATCATCGCTTCCGCGCGGCCCTTCGCGTCCTGGATGTGCTTGTACGGCCCCTTCGGGTACACGTACGGGCCGTCGCGCACCGCGTCGGGCGGGACCGCCGAGAGGATCGGCGTGATGCCCTTCATGTCGTCGCGGAACCGCATGTTGAAGTACCACTCGTCCCTGATGGTGAACGGCTTCACCCCGTTCGCGATGGGGTGCTTGGGGAACTCCTTGAACTCCGGCGACCACATGGGGTTGCACGAGTACAAGTGTTCGTAATAGCCGCCGATCCACTGCTTGAACTCCGGCCCGCCGAGGTCCTTCGGCACCTCGACGCCGTAGTGGGCGCACATGAGACCCACGCCCTTCGCCATCAGCTTCCCGATGCGGTCGAGCCGCTTCTCGCGCACGAGCGGGTGGTTCCCGCCGCCGTCCGCGAAACAGAGGATCGCGTCCGCGGTGTCGAGCGCCGAATCGTCCTTCGGGTAGCCGTTGAGGAACACGGTGGTTTCGAGCCCCTCGTGCCCTTTCAAACACTTGGCGAGCAGCCGCACCCCGGCGTTGAACTCGTGGTCGCCGGGGCCGTGGCTCGGCGTCCCGGCGATTAGCACCAGTTTCTTTTTCGGGTCGGCCGCGCGGGCGAACGGTGTGCCGAGCGCGACGGCGGCGGTGGTGGCGAGAAAGTTGCGGCGGGAGAGAGGCATTGCGTGTTGCTCCGGGTAAGGGGAACTCTGTGATTGTGCCGCGCCGGCGGGCGCGTTTCTACCCCCCGACCCGCCGCACACAGAACCCAACGGTCCCGGAAGCGGGCGGTTCTCTTCCCGGGGGCGATTGGGTATCTTTTGGGGGACCGGCGCAAGTGGGGCCGCGCCGACGGTCCTTCTGACATGAACGCGAGCGCACACACCTTGAGCGATCCCGGCCTGACGCCCGTGATGACCGACGCCGACGTCCGGGCGGCGCGCGACCTCAGCTTGCGCGAGGCCCACCCACCGGCCGCGGTCCCCGGGTACGAGCAGTTCGCGTTCCTGGGCAACGGGGCCTACGGCGAGGTGTGGACCGCGGTGAACCGCAACAGCGGGCGCCGGGTCGCGATCAAGTTCTTCACCCGGCGCGGCGGGCTCG
>DASWYH010000991.1:0-2558 GCA_036405095.1 Gemmata sp.
GCCACCCGCGCGCCAAGTTTTCCACAGGGTTCAGAACTCTTCCCCACTCCACCAAAGAGAACCGACCACGAACCCGAGAGTGTACCCGGTTCGCGAGCGCGGCTCCCGTTCTTTCAAAGCGGGGAAAGTTCTTCACGAGAACACCGCGCGCAAATCGCTGATCTGCTTGGCCAGCCCCAGGTTTGTTGCGATCTCGCTTTCCACCTTGCGGCAGGCGTGGAGCACTGTTGTGTGGTCGCGCCCGAAGGCCGCACCGAGCCTCGGAAGCGACAGTCCCGTGAGTTCGCGGGCGAGGTACATTGCGACCTGTCGCGGGCGCAGGATTTCGCGGAGCCGGCTTGGTCCGAGCAACTCCTTGACGCTGGTTCCGAACGCACCGGCCACGCGCTCTACGATCGCTGAAACGTCGGGCGCGGCTAATGTCGGTTGCCCGGAATCCGCGAGCGCTTGTTGCACGTCCGCACGTGTCAGCGGACCCGGGAACGCCGACGCCACCTGCGCGAGGTTCTGGAGCAACCCGAGTGTGGCCCGGACCCCGCCGCCCGGGGCCTGTTCCGCGAGCCACTGAAGCGCCTCGTCGGTGAGCGGGATCTTCTTCTGGCGGGCGACCGCGGTGAGAATCGCCAGCCGGCTCGGGGCCGCGAGCGGTTCGAGTTGGATCACGAGGCCCGAACTCAGCCGGGAAGTCAGCCGCAGCGGCAGATGTGCGAGCTGGGAAGGCCCGGCGCTCGCGGTGACGAGCGTGACCCGCCGGTGTGCGGTTCGCCGGTCGATGAGATCGCACGCCGCATCGGCGAACCGTTCGGCGAGGTGCTGCACATCTTCGAGCGCGAGCAGATCGCACGTGGTGAGCGCGGCATCGGTAAAACTCTCATCCGGAGAGCGCGCGACATCACCGGCCGAAACCACTTGCGCCGAAACACCGTCGGGCGAACTCGACAGTTGTTCCACGAGTGAGGCGCTGAGTCGCGACTTTCCGGTTCCCGGCGGGCCGTGGAGCACCACGGGGTTCGCCCCCGGGCGCTTCTTCGCAAGAACCGAGCGGCACATGGACCGCACCGCCCGAACCGCGACGCGGTTTTCGGGTAGGACGAGGAAGCCGTTCCAGCGCGGGGTGCTCAATCGGCCCTCACTTCGCGTCGGTTCGACGGAGAACGGAGCGGTGTTCATTCAGTCAGTATTTTATCGCTTTCCCGGCACTGGGTAAAGCCCAATGATGTGTCTCTAAGGTATTAATCCCCAATAGGTTGTGCTTCGTCAAATGGGTCGTGTCCGGGAGCCGAGCGCGGCGCCCCAAAACCGTCCCGAATCGATGTCCGAAGTGGGGCGGATATCATTTCAGAACCATGAAACGTGTTGACAAACGGCTCCTCCTCGACCTGCACAAACCGGGCTGGGCGGCCTTTCGGCTCGCGCTGCTTTACGCTTCAGTGTTTTTTGTGCTCCTCGGGGGGATCGCCTGGGCGGTCGGCGAATCGCGTTACCTCGTTTTGGTGCCCCTTGTGGTGGTGCAAGCGTTCGTCATGCACGCGTATCTGATCGCGTTCCACGAAGCCGCGCACGGTGCGCTCTGTCCGGTTCCGTGGGTCAACGGCTATCTGGGCCGGGTGACCGGCTTGTTCAGCTTCATGAGCCTGACGCTGTACCGCGCCGCGCACCACTGGCACCACGCATACATCGGTGACCCGCGCGACGAAGAGTTCTGGCCGCTGAACGATCCGAACGCCGGGCGCTGGAAGCGCCGGGTGGCCGCGGCCCTCGAATTAACGTGTGGGATCGTTTGGACGCCGTTTTTGTTCCTGCGCGCGTTCCTGAAACGCGGCTCGGCCATCCGCGAGGCGCGGGTGCGCCGTTTGATTTGGGTCGAACTCGTTGGCCTCCTTATCGCCTGGATTGCGGTGGCGTCCGCGGTGGTGTGGTTCGGGGTCGTGCCCGAGTTCGTCGCCGGGTATCTGATTCCGGCTTATGTCGCCGGGAACGTGCAGAGCTTGCGGAAGTACGTCGAACACGTCGGGCTAACGGGAACGCGCGCCGTGTTGCTGACCCGGAGCGTTCGGAACCCGTCGCGCTTCGGCCGGGTGCTCTCGTGGCTCCTGTTCCAGGAACCGTACCACGACGTTCATCACCTGTACCCGAAGGTGCCCCAGGAGTCGTTGCCGGTTGTCGCGGCGGCCGAAGTCCCCGTTCCCGCAGAGCTCCCGGTGTTTACCAGCTACACCGCGGCGGGGCGCGACCTGATCCGCAAACTGCGCGACCCGAAGTTCGGGAAAGCGTGGGCGGAGTAGAGGAACGCAGAACGGCCCGCGGGTGCTGTTGCACCCGCGGGCCGTTCTGTACGAAGCGGTCAATTAGTCGATGAGCTGGATCGCCTTACCGTCGGCGCCGCGCTTGTAGAGCGGCAGGTGGCGATAGTACACTTCGAGCGTCAGGAGGCAAATCGCGGTGGTGCCCAGGCGCCCACAACTGCTGCCGATCGTACCGGCTTCCGGGTCCCAGCTCCCGGAGTTCGTGTCGGTCTTGATTTGCGAGTGAACCAGCCAGTCACGCATCCCACCCTT
>DASWYH010000992.1:0-6727 GCA_036405095.1 Gemmata sp.
CCGCCCTTCGGGAGCGGGCCTCGGGCGCTTCGGAGAGCGCAAGCGGCCTATTCGTTTTCCGGCTTGCGCTTCCGCGGTTTGCGCACTTTCTTCGTGGGTTCTGGGGCCTCTTCGGCACCGGCCGGCGGGTCCGAAACCGCGTCGAGCACGCTCGTTTCGACCCCGGCGACCAGCGCCGCGAGTCGGGCGACCTCGTCCGGCAGGGGCGTGCGCTTGTACCGGTACACCCCGTTACCGAAGCTGACCTCCGAGTCCTCGTCCGCGCGCATCTGCTCGGAGACGCACAGCACGAACTTCCCGGGCACACCCCTCGCCAAGTTCTTGTAGTGCGTCTCGATGTCGCCCTTCCGCCAGAAGCCGAAAATCTCCACGAACACCTCTTTGCCGGTCTTCACGTGCGTCAGCTTGAAGTCGGGAACCCAGGTGCTGGTGGGGAGCAGGATCGGGTGCGGGTCGGTGTCGAGGGTCCAGCCCTTGATTTTCGTGGCGAACGATTCGGCGAAGGTCTGTAGTTCGGGGGGCGTGTACACGCCGAAATCCGGGGCGTGCGACTTCAGCCCGTCGAGCCCGGAGAGCTGGAACGTCTTCTCCTTGCGCTCGGCGCCCCAGCGGATGTTGGCGCGCAGGTCGAACGCCTTGCAGTGCAGGAGCGTGGGGAGGAACAGCGCGAGCTGCAGCCCGTACTTGTTCGTGGACGAGAACAGGGACAGCGGGCCGTCGAGGGTGAGCTTGTAGCTGTTCCCCGGCGTCTCCTGGATCGTGCAGATGAGCCGGTGGAACTTGACCGCGCGGAACAGTTGCCGGAACCGGGCCGGCGTTTCGGCGTACACGCGCACCTCCATCAGCGAACAGCGGAGCAGGACCGCTTGCGCGAGCGCGACGTTGTACCGGTTGAGGAGCTGCTCGGCAGTGATGTCGTCGAACGAGATCACCCGCTGCTCGTCTTTCAGGTCGGCGAACAGACTGCGGTCGATGTTTTCGGGCGGAATGGCCAGCGACAGTTGTTCCGCGGCCCCTTTCATGACCGCGGCGCGGTTGAACGGGCGCATGTCTTTGGCGGCTTCGGCGCGCTCGACCGCGGCAGCCTTGAACACTGCCTCGCGGAGCTGGTCCGGCGGGTGGTCGGCCGCCACCTCGAACTCGCACCGGTCTTCGAGGAGCTTGGCGAGGCCGGCCGGGAGCAGGCCGCGGGGGCCTTCGGGGATCAGGTCGGAGAACTCGTCTTCGATCTCGCCCCGGGTACGCCCCGGCGCACCACGGTACGCCAGGAGGAGCTGCTCCGCGAGCGCCAGTAGGTTCTCGTCGGAAGGGGTAACGTACAGCGGGACGAGGCGGTTCTTCGCGTGCCGCACCCGGATCATCTTGCCTGTTAGCATGGTTCAAATTCGGAATGCGGAACCAGGACACGCGCAGAAGCGCAGGTGCTTCCGCGTACGTGGTCTTCTGTATGTGGTAGGAGTTACGCCGTTGGGTGCGGCTCCGTGGTCCGCGCACCGCTTTCGGCGCACAGGGCTTCCGCCCATGTGCTATGCCCGGCAACCCCTCCGGGGTGCAAAGACCAAAGCCCCGTGGCTCCTGGTTTGGGAACCCCGGAGGGGTTGCCGGGCGTAGCACATGGGTGAAAGCCCTGTGCGGGCCGATACGAGCACACCAACGGCGCAACTCCTATGTGGTTCTGATTCCGCACTCCGCGCTCCGCATTACTGGAAGGCGCGGTGCTGGCGCCGGCGGTCGCTCACGAACTCCTCGGCGGTGTTGCGCGCGATCACTTCGTAGAGGATCGCCTGCTTGTCGGCGTACTTCCGCAGGATGCGCCCGAGGCGCTGCACGTTCTCGGTCGCACTCCCGGTGCCCGAGAGCACGATGCCCACACCCGCCGCGGGCACGTCCACGCCCTCGTTGAGCACCTGGCACGTCACCACCGCGTTGAACGCGCCCGAGTGGAAGTTGGCCAGGATCGCTTTGCGCTCCTTGGGCTTGGTCTGGTTCGTCATCGCGGGGATCAGGTAGCGGCGCGCGATCTCGTACACCGTGGCGTTGTCCGCGGTGAAGATCAGGACGCGGTCGCTCGCGTGCCGCACGAGCAGGTCTTCGAGCAACTTGAACTTCCCGCTCGGGGCCTGCATGATGCGCTTCTGCTCGCGGTACGCGCGGACCGCTTTCCAGCCCTCCGGCACCTTGCTCGCCTCGAAGAGGAACCGCCGGAACCCGTCCGGACCGCTCATGCTGATCCCGCGATCGGCGGCGAACTTGCGGTACTCCTCGCGGCAGTTGCGGTAGCTCTCCTCTTCCTCTTGCGTGAGGTCCACGAACACCCGGCGCGTCTCATACGGCGCGAGGAACTCCCCGGCGACATCGGTGATGTCCAGGCGGTAGGAGATCGGGCCGATGAGCTGCGGGAACATCTGCTCGCCGCCGTCGGCCCGCTCGGGGGTGGCCGTGAGCCCGAGGCGGAACGGGGCGAGGCTCGCGTCCGCGGCCATCGAATAGGACGGACCGGGCAGGTGGTGGCACTCGTCGAACACGATCAGGCCGTACTTGTTGGCCCACGTTTCGAGGTGGATGTAAGCCGAATCGTAGGTGGTGACGGTGATCGGTTGGAAGTTCCGTTCGTTCCCGCCGACCATGCCCACGGTGACCCCGAAGCTCTGTTCCAGTTCGCGCGCCCACTGCACCATGAGGTCGATTTTCGGGGTGACGATCAGGGTCGGGCGGCCGATCTTTTCGATGCACAGGAACGCGACGAACGTCTTGCCGGTCCCGGTCGGCATGACGACCACGCCGCGCCGGCCGCCCTTCACCCAGTCGCTGACGGCGGCCGTCTGGTAATCGCGGGCGGTGCGCTCGGCATTGAGCTTCCACCCGCTCGGCTCCTTGGGCCACCCGCGGGCCGCGTCCTCGTAGGGGAGCTTCTCTTTGATGAGGTGCTCGACGATCGCCCGGTAGTGGCGCCCTTGTGCCCGGTGCGCGGAGGTGCGCGGATCGAACACGACCCCCGGGAGGGTGCCGAGCACGAAGCCGTCGGGGCCGCCGGTCACGGTCACGGTGCCGCGATCGTAGCCCAGAACGATCGGGGGCGTGGGCTCCACCGGCACAAGGGGTGAATCACTCATGCCGAGATTATGACGCGGCGGCGGGCACTTTCCTAGCGCAGCTCGGTTAGTATCGGAGCGGGCGCCGAAATTTCGCGCGACGCGCGCCGGCGGGAGCGGGGAGCACACCGCGGGAAGGGGTTCCGATGAGCCTGACGCGCCCGGCCGACATTCTGCGCCACCTGGAGAGCACCGGTGCGCCCGACGCCGACCTGCTCGCCCGGTTCGCCGCGTCGCACGACCCGGGCGCGTTCGAGGAACTCGTGCGCCGGCACGGGGCGCTCGTGCTGGGCGTGTGCCGGCGCGTCACCGGGCACCCGCAGGACGCCGAAGACGCATTTCAGGCGGTGTTCCTCGTTCTGGCCCAAAAAGCCCGGGGGCTGCGCAACGCCGGGGCACTCGGGAACTGGCTCTACGGGGTCGCGTACCGGGTTTCGCTGCGGGCCCGGCGCGCGGCCGGTCGACGCAAGGCGCGGGAGGTCACCATGTCGCACCCGCCCGAGCGAGCCGCGCCCGTGCCCGGTCCGCTTGTGCCGGAGCTGGCACCGGTTCTGGATGAGGAACTGGCGGCGCTGCCCGCTCACTACCGCGATGCGATCGTCCTTTGCGACCTGCAAGGGGCGTCGCGCGAGGACGCCGCGCGAGCGCTGGGGGTGCCCGAGGGGACGCTCTCCAGCCGGCTCGCGACCGGGCGGAAGCGGCTCGCCCAGCGGCTCGCGAAACGGGGCGTCGCGCTGTCGGTGGCGGCGGTCCCGGCTGCGCTGGGCGACGTTCGGGCCGCGACGGTGGTTCCGGCGGAACTGGTTTCGCAGACGGGCCGGCTCGCGGCCGATTTTGCCACCGGCGGGAACGCGCCGCGGGCACTCACACACTTACTCAAGGGAGGTTCACCCGTGCGGAAGACGTTTCTGATCGGCGCCGCGGCGGTTGTGGCGGTCGCCGGCGCGGTGCTCGCCGCGCACCCGGGCGCGGAACCGCCCCCGAATAACCCGCCGAAGCCGCTGCCCGTGGCGGAGAAGGCGCCCCCACCGCCGAAGCCCCAAGAGGCGCCGAAGGCGGCACCCGCGCCCGCGCCGACGTTCACCACCGCCCCGAAACTGCGGTACTCCTCGGACCTGCCCGCGAGTCATGCGTACACCGCGCTCTGGAACCCGACGGGAACGCACCTCGCGATCAACGGCCGGGAAGCTCCGGGAGCTTGGGCGAAGAACGCCCACCGTGCGGTCGTGTGGGTGGTCGGGACGGACACCAAAACGAGACCGCTCGACGCGTACCCGGGCGACGGCGCGACCCTCGTCGCCGTTGCCCCGGACGGGAACGGGATCGTGACCGACCTGCGCGAGTACAAGCTGATCAGCGGCAAACACCGGCTGAATTTTTGGGCCAAGCGCGCGCCGGGCGGTGTTGTCATCGGGGCCGAGAGGCCATCGGCGCTGGTGGTTGAAAGCGCGATCCAGTTGGAGGCAACAGAAACTCACGGGTATGCGTTCTCGGCCGACCGGAAGACGTACCGCACCGTCGCCTACCACCGCGACGGCGCCACGATCAAACAGATCGAAGTGGTGGAGGTGAACGTGGCTACCGGGACGGCCGGCAAGCCGCTCCTCAAGCTCGACTGGGGCTGGCACGCCCTGTCCGCGAACGGCAAGCGCCTCGCGATCGTCGATGCCGAAATCGCCAAGGTGACCGTTTACGACGTTGACGGGGGCGCGAAGGTGTCCGAGCACACGTTCGCGCCGGATGTGCCCGTCACGTTGCCCGGCGGTAAAAAGATCGACTTACACCGGCCGTCGAGCCAGGGGCGCCTGGGCGCAACACTCGTTCTGTCGGCGGACGGCCGCCGGTTGGTCGTGGCTCGGGGCATCGGGCGGACGGTCGTGCTGAACACCGACACCGGCGACCCGCTCCCGACACTCGCCGGTACCGCGCTCGGTGAGGTGTACCCCGACGCTCAGGCGTTCACCACCGACGGCCGGTTACTTGCGGTCCAGATGCGGCCCTACGAGGTGCGCATTGAGAAGGCCCGAGAGTTGAAGGGGGGATTCGGTGGCGCGGCGCCGAAGGAACCGCAGGTGTCCCTCACCGGCGGCAACCCCGTATTGAACGTTTGGGACACGCAAACCGGGAAAGCGCTCAAGACTTGGCAATCGGCCGATGGGGTGCGCTCCGCGTTCTGCCCCACGAAGCCCCTCCTCGCGATCCTCGAACCCAACGGGGATACCGAAACGCGGCTCGGGTTCTGGGACTTCGCCGGGGAAGTCGAGAAGAAGTGAGTTCCCCACCTCGACATCTTCGGTTCCGGGGGCGAGCACAACACTACCCCCCGGAACCCGTCCATGTCCGTCCTGACGTTGCACGCGAGCACCGCTCGCGATCGGGTGACCCGCTACCGGCGCGCTACTTCGCCGGCGCGACGACCGTCAACGTGAACTCGTCACTCCGGATCTCGACCTTGGGAACTTGCTTGAGCAGGTCCACAAGCGCCTTGTCGGTGACGACATTACGGCGGCCGTCCCCGCCCCAATTGCCGATGTCGTCGCTTTTGGTGGAGTACACGAATCGGATGCGATACTTCCCCAGTTCCCGAAACGTTTGCGGGGAGAGCTGGCGCGCGGAGAAGAACCCGTGCTGGTCGGTGCGCTGGTAGGGATCGAACGCTTTGCCCGCTGGCACCTTGACGAAGTCCTTGGCCAGGAGCGGGTTCATGTTGCCGCACCGAGCCGTCTCGCGAACGGCCGACTTACCGTCGGGTCCGATGACCTCGAAGTAGCAGTGCGGGTAGCGCCATTTGCAGTCGGAGGCATCAAGGCTGCCGACGAGATAGATGTCGGCGTCGGTCAGGTTCGTGAGAGCGACCGTGATTTGGGGAGCCTTTCCCAGTTCACAGGTCGCCTCGCCCTTGATGGCGCAACTGACGGGACCCCGCTTCAGTGCCCCTTTTGGGACCGGCGCGGCGGCGGGCATTTCGCCAACCGCCACACAGAACGAAAGGGCAACCGCGAACACGCAGATGCTTCGCATGGGCAACTCCCACTTTGTGTGACCGAACCACGAACTCACGTGCGTGCCGCATCACGGGTAGCTCGGCACGGGCACTCGTGGCGCGTTCACTGTAGCAAAATGTTCAGCCGCCTGCACGCCACAGTTGATAGAGGGGGAGTTGTAGGAGCCGCGTTTCTACCGCGACTTCGGCGAAAGCGGGCGCACCAACTGCGCAGCGCCTCCTCTTTTTGATCCTGGTCCGTGACTCGTTTCTGTCCGTGTCGTCTTTTGTTCTCTCTGTGCGTTTTTGTGGCCGTTCGTCTTGGCTTTCTTCGCGGCTCATCCCCCCGGGCCGCGGAGCCCGAACGCGCGGGTCACCACGAGCACCGCGACCGCGACCGCGATCATGAGCAGTGACACCGCGAGCGCAGCTTCGAGGTTCCCGACGCTCAGTTCCAGGAACACGCTGGTCGAGAGCACCTCGGTGCGCATCCGGGTGGCCCCACAGAACACGAGGATCGGGCCGAACTCGCCCAGCGCCCGCGCCCACGCGAGCGTGAACGCGGTGAGCACCCCGCGCCGCGCCTCGGGCAGCGCGACCCGCCAGAACGCCTGGCCCCGGCCGCACCCCCGGGTGCGGGCGCTGCTCTCGG
>DASWYH010000993.1:0-2623 GCA_036405095.1 Gemmata sp.
GGTGGACGTGTCCGGCAGCATGACCTCCCAGTTCGGTGAGGGCACGCGCTACGATGCGTCCATGAAAGCGATCGACCTGTTCCTCGACTTCCGCAAGGGCGACGCCTTCGGCCTGACGTTCTTCGGCGACGCCTTCGTTCACTGGGTGCCGCTCACAACGGACGTGTCCGCGATCCGCTGTTCGCCGCCCTTCATGCGGCCCGAGATGGCGCCCCCCGCGTTCGGCGGCACCGCCATCGCGAAGGCCCTCAACGGCTGTAAGTCCGAGCTGCGCCGGCGCGACGAGGGCGACAAGATGATCGTCCTCATCACCGACGGGTTCAGCGGCGACCTGGCCGGGAACGACGGCGACATCGCCCGCGAGCTGAGCGCCGACGGCGTGGCCGTGTTCTGCATCATCGTCGGCGGGTTCGAGCCGCAGGCCGAGATCGTCAACATCTGCCGGCTCACCGGGGGCGAGGCGTTCCGCGCCGACGACCCGGACGCGCTCCCGGCGGTGTTCAAGAAGATCGACGGGATGAAGCAGGCCAAGCTCAAACCGACGATCGCGGACACGGTCGATTACTACGAGCCGTTCGCGCTGGTAGCGCTCGGGCTGCTGGCGCTCGGAACGCTCAGTCTCCTCGGGCTGAGGTACACGCCGTGGTGATCCCGTTCCCGGTCCCCAAACTCGAAGCGACCTCGGCGACCGGCCTGAGCGCGGTGAGCCTGGGGTTCGTGGTCGCCGGCGCGGTGGTGCTGGTCGCGGTCGCGGCGGAGCTGCTCCACTTCATGCGGGTGCGCCGGATCGCACCGCTCGCGTTCGGCCCGCGCCGGGGCCGCCTGTTCCTCGCGGCCGTCGCCCCCGTGTTCCGCGTGCTGGCGCTCGCCGCGGCGGCGTGGGGGCTGACGGTGCTCCTGGTCCTCCCGCCCCAGTCGCACAAAGAGGGCGAGATCAAGCCGTCCGAGTACCGGCACCTCGTCCTCGTGCTGGACGTGTCGCGGAGCATGGAAGTCGAGGACGCCGGCCCCGGCGGGAAGCAGAAGCGCGCCGAGCGCGCCGCGGACCTCATCCAGTCGTTCTTCGAGCGGGTCCAGGCCGAGCGGTACAAGACCACGGTGATCGCGGTCGCATCCGATGCCAAACCCGTGGTCCTCGACACGCTGGACCGCGAGGTGATCCGCAACATCCTCACCGATCTGCCGATGCGGCACGCCTTCAAGGCCGGTGAGACCAACATGTTCGCCGGGATCGAAGAGGCCGCGAAGGTGGCGAAGCCGTGGCCCCCCGGCAGCGCGGTGCTAATGGTGGTCACCGACGGCGACACCGTCCCCACAACGGGGATGCCCAAGATGCCCGCGTCGATCGGCAACAACGTGGTAATGGTTGGAGTGGGCAACCCGACCGTGGGCAAGTCGCTCGGCGGGCACAGCACGCGGCAGGACGTGTCCACGCTGCGGCAGGTGGCGGCGCGGTTGCACGGCACCTACCACGACGGGAACGAGAAGCAGCTCACGACCGAGCTGATCTCGCGCATCGACGAACGGGCCAAGCCGAAGGGCGGCGACAAGTGGACCGCGCGCGAGTACGCGCTCGTGTGCGCCGGTGCGGGTGCGAGCGCGCTCGCGCTGCTCCCGGCGCTGCTCACCCTGATCGGCACCGGATGGGAGCCGGGTCGGCGCCCCGGTTCCGACCGCCGCAGCGGGTGACGGCCGGGGCGTGTGGCTCTGCACGGGAAGAACGATATTCGCGCGACCGATCGAATAGGGTAAGGTAGACTGGTTCGGGTGTCGGAACCCGGTTCGGTTTCTCGGAGGGCAGTTTAATGGCGCTTCGCATTCTGCTGTTAACTGGCTGGCTGCTCATCGGTGTGGGCGCCGCGGTCGCCCACTGGTTCGGGCCGGGCGTGGACGGGCGCAAGCTCGACACGGTCGCCAAACACGTGAGGGCCGCCGAGACTGCCGCCGCGGAGGAGGACTACACCGCGGTCATCGACGAGTACGACGCGGCGCTAAAGGCGCTCCCCGAGGGCCGCACCGCCGAGGCCCGCAAGATCCGCCTGGAACGGGCCAAGGCCCAGATGCTCGCGCAGCAACTGCCCGACGCGCACGGCGAACTGCGGGCGCTGGTGGACGAGATGGCCGCCGACCCGGGCGCCGACCCCAAGGTGCTCGCGGACGCGCGCTCGGCGCAGGCCAACAGCCAGTACTACACGACGTGGCTGATGCGGCTCGAAGGGCTGTCCCGCGACGAGTGGGAGCCGGAAATTGAGTCCGCCCGGCAGGGCTACCGGTTGCTCGCCGAAGAGGCTGATAAGCGCGGCGACGCCACCGCGGCGGCGAAGCACCGCGAGGACCTCGAAGCGGCCGTCCGGCTCGCCCGGATGGAGCTGTCGGAACTTCAGGGTTTGAACCTGCCGAAGCAGTGCAAGGGGTGCTGTAGCTGCAAGGGCCGCAAGCCGAGCAAGGCGAAGGTTCCGGCCAAGCAGAACGACGTGCGCGGCGCCGGCGGTTCGCCCCCCATCGACGACAGCGGTCACTGACACGCGAACCCACCGTGAATCCGGAACCACGAGGCGCGGCCCCACCCCCAGCCCCCTTCCCTTCAGGGAGGGGAGAGAAGACACCTACCCCCTCCCTGAAG
>DASWYH010000994.1:0-2995 GCA_036405095.1 Gemmata sp.
CCCAGGTTCCCGGCGTGCAGGGCGTGCGAAAACGGCACCGGCTGTTCCGGCGTGTACCCGACCCGCGTGTAACTCGGCAGCGCGTAGTAGTACCACCCGGTCACCGCGAGCGCGACCGCGACCGCCAAGCCGATGGCGGCCTGGCGCACGTGACCGTCAAGTGATCGCGGAAAGATCGCCGGCACGTACTCGCCCTCCGAGTTCGGCCCGTCGGGCCAACTCGCGACTTTGTGAAACTTTTCACAAGCGTAGCGCTATGCTACGAAGGCTGAGTGTACTCCGGCAACAATCGCGCGGGAGAAAAATCCGCGAGAACGGCTCAGTCCGGCCCGCGAACCGCGGGTCGCACGGTTGTTACGAAGAACTCACGAAGGCGCGTCCGCGCTTCGGGTGGCAGCGGCGCGAGGGTGCTGGCCGCGGCGTTCGCTTCGGCCTGGGAGCGGTTCCGGGCGCCCGGGATGATGGTGGTGACCGCCGGGTGATCCAGGCACCAGCGCAGCGCGAGTTGCGGCAGCGTGTACCCGGCGGGCACGAGCGGTTTCAGCCTGTCCACCATCTCCAGCCCGGTTTCGAAGCCGAGCCCGGCGAACGTCTCGCCGACGTTGAACTTCTCGCCGTTGCGGTTGTTGGTCCGGTGGTCTTCCGGTGCGAACGTGGTTTGCGCGGTGTACTTCCCGGCGAGCAACCCGGACGCGAGCGGGAGCCGCACGATGACCGCAACGCCCCGCTCCCGGCACCGATCCAGAAGGCCACTCGTTTCGGGGGTCTGACGGAAGATGTTGAAGATGATTTGCAGCGACGCGCAGTCCGCGTGTTTGAGGCACTCTTCCGCTTCGGCTACCGACTCGACGCTCGCACCGAACCGCGCGATTTTGCCCTCGCGCTTGAGCGCCCGGACCGTGTCCCACACCTCCGCGCGCTGGAGCTGCTCCATTGGCAGGCAGTGCAGTTGCGTGAGGTCGAGGCGCTCGATACCGAGCCGCTTGAGCGAGTTCTCGGTGTGCTCGCGGATGACGTTCGGGTCGAAGTTGCCGGGCATCCCGGGCCGCGGGAACCGCCCGAACTTCGACGCGATAAAGAAGTGCCCCCGCGGGTAATCCTTCAAGAACCGGCCGATCAGCTCCTCGCTCCGACCGGCGCCGTACACGTCGGCGGTATCGAGGAACGTGACGCCCGCGTCGGCCGAAGCGCGGAGCACTTCGCGCGCGTCGGTTTCGGCCACCGTGCCCCACTGGTCGCCGCCGATCTGCCAGCAGCCGAGGCCCACTTCCGAAACGCGCGCGCCGGCGAAATCACGGTGCTTCATGTCAGCCCTTGGAGAGTGGCGCGGCGCGCCCCCGCCGGGCTCGCGCCGCCGCGTGTCACGGTTTCCCGATGAATCCGAACAACAGGAACGGGGTCGCGATGATGAGCGGCACCCCGAAGATGGTGAACAGTACAAGGCCGGCGTGTTTCGCGAGCTTGTTCATGTCGGCGCCTCCCAGCGGTTCCCGACACGATACAGAGCCGCCCCCCGCGCGTCCGCGTTTCGCGCCCCCGTCCGCGCCGACTGCGGCAGCGGGACCGGTGGTGAACCCAGCGAGAAAGGCCCACTGCACGAGCCGCGCCCGCAACAAGGCGTTTCGTGCGCCATCAAATACTTAAATGAGCGAGCGCCACTCGAAACAGCTTGTTGCGGGCGCGGCTCGTCAGAAATGCGATACCGTCAGCGGATAGGGTACGGGGCGTTCCGTCTATCCAACAACAACTAGCATACATCGGTAACGAGCACGCACCCCAACACATGCCCGCTTCTTAAACGCAACCCTTCTCAAGCATACGATAACCGGTCACGGCGGCTCACCTCCCGGAGGGCGGTGAATCACGGTGACCGGCACCGGAATCACGGCACTCAGCCGATGAACACGCCGCCGGTGAACCCCACCCCGAACGCGAGGAAGCTGTTGAACTGGTTCCCGCTCACCCCGTCGTAGAACTTCGTGTGGTCCGTGCCGCTGGCGCCGCTCACCAGCACGTCCGGGATGCCGTCCCCGTTCACGTCCCTGGCCCCGACGTTCACCCCGCCCCCGAACGCGGGCGCAAAGGCGAGGTAGCTCCGGACCAGCGTTCCGCTCCGCCCGCTGAACACCTTCACGTGAGACGAGCCCGTCGCGGTGCCGGTAATAATGTCGGCCGCGCCGTCCTGATCCAAGTCCGCGGTGGCCACGGTCACCCCACCCGCGAACCCCCGGTACGCAACGAAGTCCTGAAGCACCTGCCCGTTCGACAGGTTGAACGCTTTCACATAGCTCAGCCCGGTCGCGGCCCCCGTCACGAGGTCCAGGCGCCCGTCCCCGTTCACGTCCCCGAGCGCCACGTTCACACCGGCAACGGACCCGGCGGACGTGTAGAAGCTCACCATTTCCGCCCCGTTGGCGCCGTCGAACACTTTCACGTGTGACGAGCCCAGCGCGGTCCCCACAACAATGTCCGCTTTGCCGTCGCCGTTCACGTCCCCGGACGCGATGCTGATCCCGCCGAGGAACGAGGCATCGAACGCGAGGAAGCTCTGGAGTTCCGCACCGGTGGCGCCGTCGAACACCTTCACGTGCGACGAGAACATGCCGGGCGCGGTGATGATGTCATCCACCCCGTCGCCGTTCACATCCCCGACCGCGACCTTCACCCCCATCAGCATGTCTTGCCCGTAAGGGAGGAACGCCAAACGCGCGGTGCCGTCCGCGTTCAGCACCTCGACCAGCCCGGAGGCCCCGAGTCCGGTCCCGATCACGGCGCCCGAAGCCACGGGCGCTTCGGCCGGGGCCGTCGGCTCGCCGCTGTCCGTAATGGTGACGGTCGCGGTTGCCTGGGTGCCGACGGTTCCGACCGAGGGCTCCGACAGGGTCAGAACAATGGTCTCGTCCGGTTCCGCAACCTGGTCATCGGTGATCGGAATGGTGAGGGTCGTCGTCGCCTCACCCGCGGCGAACGTGGCCACGAACGAGGTGCCGGTGAA
>DASWYH010000995.1:0-2569 GCA_036405095.1 Gemmata sp.
GGCCACTTCGAGAAGCGCCCCGGCGAGCCCTTCTTCGGGTTCGTCGCGTTCACCGCGCCCCACTTCCCGGTTCAGGCGCCGGCGGCGGATGTGGCGAAGTACAAAAAGAAGTACCTCGCGGGCTGGGACGACCTCCGGGAAGCCCGTTGGAAGCGGATGAAGGGACTCGCACTCGGCGACACGCTCCCGGCCGTCGAGCGCGACATCGGGCCGCCGTATGCGTTCCCGGAGGCGATCAAAAAGCTCGGGCCGAACGAACTCAACCGGCCGCTCGCGTGGAAAGGCCTCTCCGCCGAGCAGAAGGCGTTTCAGGCGGACAAGATGGCCGTTCACGCCGCAATGGTCGATCGCATGGACCGCGAAATCGGCCGCATCCTCGGCGCCATCAAGCAGGCGAAGCAACTCGACGACACGCTCGTGGTGTTCCTCTCGGACAACGGCGCGAGCGCGGAAATCATGGTCCGCGGCGACGGACACGACCCAAACGCGGGGTGCGGCACCGGGGCCACGTTTCTGAGCATCGGGCCGGGGTGGTCGAGCCTGTGCAACGCCCCGTTCCGCCGGCACAAGACGTGGGTTCACGAGGGCGGCATTCACACCCCGTTCATTGCGCACTGGCCCAACGGGATCCGCGCCAAAGGGGAGTTCCGAGGAACGCCGGGACACGTCGCGGACTTCGTTCCGACCGTGCTGGAGGTGGCGACCGGAAAGGCCGCTTCCAAACCCGCTACGGCCGGCGCGCCCGACTTCGCCGGGCGCAGCTTGGTGCCCGCGTTCGCAAAGGATGCGGTCGTGACGCGCGATTCGATCTGGTGGCAGCACGAAGGCAACCGCGCGCTGCGGGTCGGTGATCTGAAGATCGTTGCGGCCGGTAAAGGGGCCGAATGGGAGCTGTACGACCTCAAAGCCGATCCGACCGAGAGCAAGAATCTCGCGAAAGAGCACCCGGAGAAGGTGCGCGAACTCGCGGAAGCGTGGCAGAAGGAGACCGACGCGTACCACGCGCTCGCCAAGAAAGACGCCCCGCCCGCCAAGAAGTAGGCGCCGGAGCCTCACGGTGGCCGCGCGTTCAACGGCCAACCCGCGTGAGCGGTTACGCGAACGGGTCTTCGCCTTTCAGCGCGCTGAGGTCGAAGAAGTCGTCCAGCGGGTTGCGCTTCGGTTTGGGCTTCTTCCCCGGCTTCGGCGCGGGGAGCGGGGTGTAGCGCCCGAGGATCAGTTCGAGCACCCAGCACCCGCGGAAGTGCTGGGGCGGCTCCTTGATCCCGATCTCGGTTCCGCGGCAGTGCCGCAGGATCGCCTCTTCGTCGCAATCGGCGTCGAGCAACTCATCGGCCAGCGCCGCCATCCGCTCGAACGCGCGCTCTTCGTAAATGGTGCGGGCCAGGGCCGCCACCGCGTCCGTGCGCCACGCGGGCTCGAAGCGCGGGGGCTTGAAGGCGTTGCCGACGATCTCCCGCAGGACGCGCGCGAGCTGCTTCGCGGCGGCCCGCTCGCGCTTCATCTCGGCCTCGAACTCGTCGTCCTTGCTCCGCCCCTTCCCCTCTTCGAGCTTGCGGACGATTTCGAGCGCCTCGGCCTCGGCCCGGCCCTTGTTCTTCACACCCGCCGAGCGGTCCGCGTGCTCGTCCCCCTCGGCCTTCAGGCGCAGGGCGTTGTTGGCGGCCGTGTTGGCCCGCGTGCGCGTGCCCGCGGCCTGTTCCACCAGGGGCCGGATGGCCTCCAGCATCTCGGCGGTGGGCTCCTCGAAGAGCACCCGCACCGCCGCCGCGGACTCGTCCACCGCCTCGCCGATCCACTCGATCGCGTTCGCCGCGTGCCGGCTCGCCGCCTGGAACAGGGGGAACGAGGGCGCGACCTGGTTCGGCTTCGCCAGCACCGGATCGGCGACCGCCGCCGCGTCCGGGTCCGCGGACCTCACGATCGCGCGCTGGGCGGTTTGCGCCGCCGCCACCGCGTCGGGCACGGCCTTGTCGATCTTCTTGAGCCACGCGGCGCGGTCCTTCGCGCTCAGCGGCTCGAGCGCGAGTTCGGCCGCGTCGATGGCCTGGCGGAGCGGCCCGTCGGGGAGCGTGTCCCAGAGCCGGCGGGCGTACGCCGCCGACGCGAGCAGCCACTGACGCGGCGACAGCCGGTCGGCGACGAACTCCAGCATCTCTTCGCCGTCGGCGCCGGTTTGCCAGCTTGTTTCGTTCATAGGAGAAAAGACCCTGGCGGCTCGCGGGCAGTTAACCTACTCCCGACCCAGTACCAAATCCACCACCCAGTTCCCCCGGCTGTGTATGCCAGACGGGGCGCGGCACCGGCTCAACAGCACCTCATCCTCGCAGCCCGCGTCCTGGAGCGCGTCCGCGAGAATCGGCACCGCGGAGAAGTCGCCGGTATCGTACATCTGCTGCGCCAGCGCGAGCGCCGTGGACGTGCGCCACTCGGAATCGAGGTGCGCCACGTACCCGGGCGGCGGGAAGATGTCGCGCACCAGTTCGACCTGGTAGGCGCGGGCTCCGGCGAACGCGCGGTTCCACGCGCCCTGCCACCCCTTTGCGACCGGGCTCCCGCCGGGCGGGGC
>DASWYH010000996.1:0-1558 GCA_036405095.1 Gemmata sp.
CGAGGCGTTCAAGGTGTACGGCCGGGCCGCCAGCGAGTACGCCGCCGCGGTCCGGTCCGCGCCCGACGGCGAGCACACCACGTCCGTCTACGAGCAGTGGTTCGCGTCGGCGCTCGGCGCGGTCGACCTCGGCATGATCTCGGAGGAGAAGCAGCCCGACTGGACCCAGCCGCCGCTGATCCGCGCGGCCATCCTCGCGCTGCCGGGGGACCTCGCGGAGAAGCACCTCGGGCGGTTCGCGAACAACCTGTTCATCAAGATGAGCGGGGCGAAGCCGCACGTGAAGTACAACTACCTCAAGGCCGGGTTCCAGATCGTCGGGGACCACAAACAGGCCGCCGAGGCGAAGAAGGTGTTCGACTACTACAAGGATCTGGTCACCGAGATCAAGCTGGAAGCCGTGATCGACGGTTCGAGCCGGGTGGGACACGGGCGCCCGTTCGGGCTGTTCGTGAACATCAAGCACACGCGCGACATCGAGCGCGAGTCCGGCGGGTTCGGGCGCTACCTCCAGAACCAGAACAGCATGGCCTATGCGTACAACTACGGGCGCCCGACCGCGGACTACCGCGACCGGTTCGAGACGGCCGCCCGGGCCGCCCTCAAGGAGCACTTCGAGGTCGTGTCGGTCAGCTTCCAGGACGAGAAGGTGACCTCGCGCGCGGCCCCGGGCGAGTTCGGGTGGCGCTACACGCCCTACGCCTACGTGCTGCTCAAGCCCCGCGGCCCGCAGGTGGACAAGGTCCCGCCCCTGCGCCTGGACCTCGATTTCCTCGAAACGTCCGGCTACGTGGTGATGCCGATGGAGTCCCCGGCGGTGCCGATCAGCGCCCGCGACGCGACCGGCGACGCGCGCCCGGTCGAGAAGCTGTCTGTCACCCAGACGCTCGACGAGCGCCAGGCCGACAAGGGCGTCCTGCTGCTCGAAGTGAAGGCCGTGGGGGTCGGGCTGGTGCCCGAGTGGTCGGACCTCGTGGGCGCCTACGTTCCCGACGGGTTCGAGGTGACCAAGACCGAATCGCAAGGGCTCGCGGTGAAGAAGTTCGAAGAGGACAGCGACCGGAACGGGATCGTTTCCGAGCAGGTCTGGACGCTCACGCTGAAGGGCCGCGACGACCGCGCCGAGCTGCCCAAGGCGTTCAAGTTCGCGCCGGTCCGGGTGCCCACCAGCGAGGTGGTGTACCAGCGGTACGCGGACGCGGACCTCACGCCCGTGAGCGAAGAGGTGTCGCTGGAGCACACCTACGGCAAGAAGAAGGGCCGGTGGCTCTGGTACGCGCTGGCCGGTCTGGTCGGGCTGTTCGGGCTCGGCGCGGTGGCGGTCTTCCTGGCCCTCCGGAGCGCGCCGAGCGGCCCGGCGGAGCGCGGGCTGCCCGCCCACCTCGACCCGTTCATCGCGGCGGCGCTCCTGCGCGAGATCCGCGAGCGCCCCGAACTGGCGCCCGCCCAGCGCGCGGCGCTCGATCAGGACCTGGCGGAAATCGAGCGCTACCACTTCGCGGCCGGGTCGAACGGGCACCCGGCGCCGGACCTCCGAAAGATCGTCGAGCGGTGGGCG
>DASWYH010000997.1:0-1801 GCA_036405095.1 Gemmata sp.
GTCTTCTTTTCGTCCTTCTTAGGATCTTGACCGACGAGACCACCGGACAGGACGACGAGCGCGGAAAGCAGTGCGAGCAAGCTGGCGCGGAACATAGAACACCTCGGGCTAAAAGTGGGGCGGGCCGCAAAGCTGACGCACAGCAATATGACTTTGTCGCACTCACGTTTACTGCCCGCAAAACGCCACCGAACGCCCTGTCTTTCCCAGCAAATTTGTAACCGCCCTGCCCTTCTCGCATTTCTCTTTACTACCCATTTCACTACCGTTACGCTTCTGTGAGTCATGGTAGCCGCGACCCGCCGGAGCGGCTACCGGGCGACGGCAGCTCAACCCGTGGAAGTGACGCATGAAGAAGTCGAACAGCTCCGACCGCCCCAAAAAGCCCTACGCCGAGTTCCCGCTGACACCGCACGCATCCGGGGCGTGGCAGAAGAAGATTCTCGGCAAGATCCACTACTTCGGGAAGTGGGCGCGGCGCGTGGGCGGGAAGCTCGTTCGCATCGAGGGCGATGGCTGGAAGGAGGCCCTCGAAGAGTACAAGGCGGTTGCCGATGACCTGCACGCGGGACGCACCCCACGGGCCGGCCGCGACGGGCTCCAAGTGAAAGACCTGTGCAACGCGTTCCTCACCTCGAAGGTGCGGAAGGTGGAAGCCGGGGAGATGTCCACGCCGATGTTCGCGCACTACCGCCGGACGACGGATCAACTCGTGAAGCAGTTCGGCGGCTCGCGACTGGTCGAAGCGCTCGTGCCCGAAGACTTCGCGGCGCTGCGTGCGACGATGGCGAAGCGCTGGGGGCCGGTCGCGGTCGCGAACGCCGTGGGGCGCGTCAAGTCGGTGTTCAAGTACGGCTTCGATGCCGGGCTGATGGACAAGCCCGCGCGGTTCGGCCCCGAGTTCGTGAAGCCTGACAAGCGCGTCATGCGCAAGCATCGCGCGACGTCGGCCCCGAAGATGTTCGACGCGGCCGAGCTGCGGAAGCTCATCGACGGCGCGCAAAACCCGGTGATGCGGGCAATGATCCTGCTCGGGGTGAACTGCGGCTTCGGCAACACCGACTGCTCAACGCTGCCGAAGAAGGCGCTCGACCTGGCCGGCGGGTGGGTGGACTTCCCGAGGCCCAAGAACGGCATCGCCCGGCGCTGCTCGCTGTGGCCCGAGACCGTTGCCGCGCTCCGAGCCGCGATCGCGATCCGCCCGGAGCCGTCCCGCCCGGCGAACGCGGACCGGGTGTTCCTGACGACCTTCGGCAACCCGTTCATCGAGAACACGACCGAGGGGTTCCGGAAGGATGTGATCGGGATGAAGTTCGGCCCGCTGCTCGACGCGCTCGGCATCCACAGGAAGCGCGTCGGGTTCTACGCGCTCCGCCATGTCTTCGAGACCGTGGCCGGCGGGTCGAAGGATCAGGTAGCCGTGGACCTCATCATGGGCCACAGTGACCCCAGCATGGGCGCGGTGTATCGCGAGGGGGTTGAAGACGCGCGACTGCGAGCTGTGGCTGAACACGTGCGAAAGTGGCTGTTCGAGGCAAGGTGATTGGTGCAGTCCCTGAACTGAAAATGTGGCACACGTCCGGCAGGATGTCGCCGAGGTAACCGTTGATCGTCGGGCCGCCGCTGGTCGGTACGCAATCGTGGAAGCCGTGAAACCCTTGAAAGCCTTCGTTTCAAAGGGTTTCACGGCCAGAAACGGGGCAAACCGTGGAAGCCGCCAACGGGGCCGATTCTGTACGGCGTGAAGAATCGGGGGACGGCAAGTTGGCCGGGCGTGATCGCCTGCGGAAAGCCCTCACAA
>DASWYH010000998.1:0-8995 GCA_036405095.1 Gemmata sp.
CCGCCGCGCAGCGCTGGGTTCTTCCCGAAGGCGACCCGCGCGCGTTCGTATGGTACTGGGCCGCGGTCGGCGCCACCGGTGCGCTGTTCGGGTTCGGTGCGGCAGTGCGATCGTACCTCTTCCGCGAGACCGATTTCGAGCGCCGGCGCACGCGCCGGGTGATGGGCCAGTTTCTGCCGTGCGTTCTCGCGGGCGGGTTGCTCACGGTCGCGCTGGGCCGCACCGACGGGTGCGTTCCGCTGCTCCCCGGGCTCTGGGCGATTGTGTTCGGGTTGGGCGTCGTGGCCGTTCGTCCGCACCTGCCGCGCGCGGTCGCGCTCATCGGGCTGGCTTACGTTCTCACGGGCGGCATTCTTCTGGCGTGGCTCCCGCGGGAGCCGTCCGGGTGGTGCGTCGGTGGCGTGTTCGGGGTCGGCCACCTGGGCACCGCGCTGGTGCTGAGATTCACGAAGGAGTACACCGATGGCTGACACCGACAAAGAGCCCGAAGGGGCGGGTCGGTTCGCTTACGACGGTCTCGATCCGGTGCTGCACTCGAAGGCCCGGATCGGCATCCTCACCGCGCTGGCGACGCACCCGGACGGGCTGTCGTTCTCCGATCTCGCGCGGCTGTGCAGCCTGACCGACGGGAACCTGAGCAAGCACCTCGAAACGCTGGCCCGCTCGGAAGACGGGGAACCGGGCCTCGTGGACATCACGAAGAGCTTCCAGGACCGGCGCCCGCTGACCACGGTCGTCATCACGAGCAGCGGGCGCAAGCGGTTCCGCGCGTACCTCGCGCAACTGGAAAAGGTGCTCCGCGACGCGATGCAGGGAGCCGACTCCACCGACACCGCCAGCGGGCGGGCGCGCCCCGGGTTGGCCGGGGCGTAACACGAAGGAACCGACGAATGGAACCCGGAACGGAACCAACCACAGGTACAGGCACATCGGGTTACGAGTGGCAATGGGGCTGGGCACTGGCGGTGCTCGCGAACCTGCCGGTTCCGCTCGGAATGGGCCTCATTGCAGTGTGGAAGGGCAGCGCGCTCGGGATGTTCGCGGGGATCGTCGCGTTCTGGCTGGTCGGTGCGGCTGTGATCGCGCGGGTGCCGCTCATGCGTTCGCCGCTGGTCCACGGTGGGTTGCTGTTCGCGGTATCGCAGTTCGTTCCGGTGGTGCAGTTCTTCGCCGGCGCGGCGGCAATGGACCTGTGTGCCATCGAGTCGGATTCGTTGCCCACGGATCGGGATGCGTTTCTTGTCACCGTTGTAACCGGCGGGCTGCTGTTGACCGTCGCACTTTCAGGCAGCCTGTTCTTCGGTGTGGTGGGGTGGCTGTTCGCGGGCCATCCTCACCGTGATCCCGCGTAGTTTCAAGTGATCTGTGGTCAGTGCTCACGAGGGAATGAAGCGCGTTCCGTGTGCCCTTCCGATCCCGGTGCGTGCTTCTCGTCGGCTCGCCTCACTGACGACTGACCACTGAGAACTTGAAACTACTGGATCCCGTATAGGTCTGTTCGGGTTCGGCGCGGGCTCTTGCCCGCTTCTTTTTGGCTATTTGCTTTGTGTTGCAAAGTTGTTTGCACTAGATCAGGAGCGTCACATGAGAAGCGCGATGTTGGAGGCTCTGACCCTCGCGACGGAAAGCCCCGCGCCCGCTGTGCCCCCAAAGCCGGTGGTGCGCACCTCGGAAGAGTGGGTCGCGTACTTCCGGTACAACGCGGCAACCCTCATGTCGATCCCGTGGGAGAAAGGCGCCGGCGTCACACCCGAAGAACTGGCCGAAATCGTGGACTCGCTCCGGGCGTGGCAACTCGGCGAAACTTCCGACGGCGCGCGCCTGACGCGGGCCGCCGAGCGGCACGCGGCGCAGACCCGCGATCTCGCTTACGTCGAAGCGGTCAAGCGGTTCATCACCGAGGAGCAGCGCCACGGGGAAACGCTCGGACGGTTCCTCGACCTCGCCGGGGTGCCGAGGAAGAAGCGCGACTGGGGGGACTCGATCTTTCGCCTGTTCCGGCACCTGCGGTTGCGAATGGAGGTGTGGGCGACGGTCGTCGTCATGGTTGAGGTTCACGCGATGCTCTACTACGCGGCGATCCGGCGGGCGACCGGTTCGGAGGTGCTGCGCCGGGTCTGCCACCAGATTTTGCGCGACGAGGTGCCGCACCTGCGGTTCCAGTGCGAGCGGCTGGCGGTCCTGCACCGCACCCGCGGGCGCACGATGCACGCGCTCACGATGGGCGCACACCGGGTGCTGTTCGCAGGGGTAACGCTTGCAGTGTGGGCCGGTCACTGGCGCGCATTAAAGGCGGGCGGGTTCACGTTCCGGCGGTTCTGGCGCGGCGCGTGGGCACAAATGGGGAAGGCGTGGCGGGCGATGGACCCGCGCGCGTACGGATGGCCGGCCGCTTGAACTGCGGCCGTGCGGACCGCACCGCTTCTTCTCGGCTCGCGAGCGGACCGATCGCGCGTCGCGCGTTCACGCGGCGCTCGAGGTCCGAGCCCGCGTTACGGTCATTTGCCGTTCGGCTTATTTCTCTGTCTATTATCCCTGCTCCCGTGCCCCGGTCAGACCGAGTTCAGTAGTTTCAAGTGGTCAGCCGCCAGTGTTCAGTGAAGCGAACCGACGAGAAGCAAGCACTCGGATCGCAGGGGCACACGGAACCGGCTTCACTCCCGACTGACCACTGAATACTGACCACTTGAAACTACGGGAGTTCAGGCCATGCCGGCTTACGCTTGCGATCTTGCTGCGGTGCGCGCCGCCACCGAGCGCCTCAAAGGCGCCGTGCACCGCACCCCCGTACTGACGTGCTCCACGCTCGACCGCCGCGCGGGCCGGCGCCTGTTTTTCAAGTGCGAGAACCTGCAAAAGGTCGGCGCGTTCAAGTACCGCGGCGCGTGCAACGCGGTGCGGAAGCTCACCGACGCCGAAGCCGCAAAGGGCGTCGTCACGCACTCCAGCGGGAACCACGCCCAGGCGCTGGCGCTGGCGGCCCGCGAGCGCGGCATCCCGGCCTACATCGTGATGCCGAAGACCGCGCCCCAGGTGAAAAGAGCAGCCGTAGAAGGCTACGGCGGCCAGGTGACCCTCTGCGAGCCCAATCTCGCCGCGCGCGAGCAGGCCGCGAATGAACTTGTCGAGCGCACCGGCGCCACGCTGATCCCCCCCTTCGATCACCCCGATGTGATCGCGGGGCAGGGGACTGTGGCGCTCGAACTGCTCGAAGACGTTCCCGGCCTGGACGCGCTTGTGGTGTGCGTCGGCGGCGGCGGGTTACTCGCCGGGTGTACGGTTGCGGCGAAGGGCGTGAAGCCCGCGGTTCGCGTTTTCGGTGCGGAACCGAGCGGCGCCGACGATGCCGCGCGCTCGAAAGTGGCGGGCGCGTGGCTCCCGCAAACGGGGCCGGACACGATCGCGGACGGGTTGCTCACGAGCACCGGTCAGCTCACGTGGCCGATCATTCGCGACCTGGTGGAGCGCGTCTTCACCGTGACCGATGACGAGATCCGCGCGGCAATGCGCCTCGTGTGGGAGCGCATGAAGTTGATCGTGGAACCGAGCGGCGCCGTGGGGGCGGCGGTCGCGCTGGGCGAAGCGTTCAAGGCGCTCCCGGGGTTAGAAAAGGTCGGCGTGGTCTTCAGCGGCGGGAACGTGAACCTCGACAAGCTGTGGTGGTGAATGTGCGATCTCCTTCTCCGCAGCCCCCGGCGCGGTGGATCGCTCCGACCGCCCGTTTTCGGTTAAGGCTTCCGAAGGAACTCGAACGAATTAAAAAAAGTAGAGACATGGGCCGGCGGCAGGCTCCCCAGATCGCAGACGTAACCGATGTAAAGGACGTCGTCCGTGGTGAAGTGCCGGATGACCCACTTCGTAGAACCCGCCGGGTCACTCCAGGTGGTCTCGCTCGCTTGTCGGCCGCCCCACGCTACGGTCTTGGGTTCCGAATTGGATAGGCCCGGCGGCGGCAAATTTCGCGTGAGGATGGCCCGCGCCTCGTCCCGATCTTCGGGCTTGGCGTTCGTCCGAAATCGCGCCGTTCTGACGCCGAAGAGGTACGCCCGCTCGTTGCCGGTTTCCTTCGTGTACACCGACGCCGAGAAATCGGTCCCCTCTTGCACCCCCTCCGGTTGATTGCCGAAGAACACGGGGCGCTGCGTCGGATTGCCGAGCGGGAACGTCGCCTTGAACATGTACTCGTTCGCCGTGTGCGGTGTCCAGTTCCTGATGATCACGCGCGCGGGTCCAGCGCCCTGAGGCGTTGGGCCGGAAGCCCCGTCCCGTTTACTGCAACCGAATGCCACGAAGACCAAAAGCAAGCCGAATGCGAATCGCATCACAAGCTCCGAGGCGGAATGAATCGTGAACCCGTTGGCCCGCGTGAAACCGCTCCACAACAGCGGAGCGGCACGAAGGAAGACGACTTGCCCACCCAACCGTGGCACCGGACTGAGAGCACCGCACCTTATGCCACCGATCAGGCACACGCGGATGGTGCTGGGCACCTTTTCCCGGCACTGTTCCCGTAAACGCAGATTATCGACGCGGCAACGTCCCGGCTCGGCAGAACGCTGGGCACACAAAAGCCTCACATACCAAGAGGCTCGTCGCGAATAAGATGGCCCCATGCACCGCGAGATCAGCACCGTAGACGACCCGTTCCGGTCCGAAGCGCCGCTCGGGCTGTACCTGTTCACCGCCGTTGTGGGCGGGCTGGTTGCCGCCGATTTGGGGCCGGTTGTAGCGGCTTGGCTCAAGGGCCTCGGCGCCGAAACGTACTCCTGGTCGCGCGAACTCTACGGGTTCCGCTACGCCCTCATTGCCGCCGTCCTCGGCGGCGCCCGGGTGCTGTACACCTCGCTCGAAGCGCTCTTCGAGGGCCGCATCGGCTCGGACCTCGCGCTCGCGATCGCGTGCCTCGCGGCCATCGTCCTCAAGGAACCGGTGGTCGCCGCCGAGGTGGTGTTCATCGGGCTGGTCGGCGAGTGCCTGGAGGCGTTCACGTTCGCGCGCACCCAGAACGCGCTCGGGAAGCTCGCGGAACTGTTCCCGAACCGGTGCTGGGTGCTGCGCGAGGGCGCCGAAGTGCGCACCTTCACCGCGGACGTCATCGTTGGCGACAGGGTGGTGGTGAAGCCCGGCGGGCGCGTCCCCGTTGACGGGGTGGTGACGGACGGGTGCTCGGCCGTCGATGCGAGCGCGATCACCGGCGAGAGCCTGCCCGTCGATAAGGGCGCCGGCGACACCGTTCTGGCCGGCAGCATCGTTCAGCAAGGCGCCCTCACCGTTGAAGCCCGGAAGGTCGCGAAACAAACCGTGGCCGGGCAGGTCATCGAGTTGACCGGCCAGGCGCTCAAAGACAAAGCCCCCCTGGAGCGCTACGCCGACAAGCTCGCGCGGTACTTTCTGCCTCTGGTGCTCGTGCTCGCGCTGGTCACCTTTTTGGGCAACACCGCGTATCAGGTGACGGGAACGCCCCCACCGGGGCTCCCCAAACCGACGCTCCGGGCCGCTGCGAAAGTGGCCGCTTACCCGGCGCTCGCGGTGCTGGTGGTGGCGTGCCCGTGTGCGCTGATCCTCGCGACCCCGGCGGCCGTCATCGCCGCACTGGGCCGGCTCGCGGGAACGGGGGTGCTCATCAAGGGCGGGTCGGCGCTCGAACGGCTCGCGGGCGTGACCGCGTTCGCGTTCGACAAAACCGGCACGCTCACCGAGGGCAAGCTCGAACTCGGCGACGTGCTCCCGCTCGCGCCGGCGACCCCGGAGCAGCTCCTCCAGGCCGCGGCGACCGCCGAGCAGCGGAGCGAGCACCCGCTCGCCCGGTTGATCGTGCGCGAGGCCGCGGCGCGCGGGCTGGAGCGCTCCCCCGTTGAGGCGTTTCAGGCGCACCCGGGGGCGGGCGTCACCGCGACCGTGGCCGGGACCGCGCTGATCGTGGGCACGCGCCGGCTGCTCGAAGAACAGGGCGTCGCGCTCCCGGCGGACGCGCTGGCCGCCCTCGAACAGCTCGACGGGTCGGGGCAAACGTCGCTGGTGGTGGCGCGCGGCGGCGCGGTACTCGGCGTGCTGGGGGCGCGGGACACGCTCCGCCCGGAGGCCGCACAGGTGGTGGCGGACCTTCGGGCGCTGGGCCTCCAGCCGATCGCACTTCTCACGGGCGACCGCGATGCCGTGGCACGAACCGTTGCGGAGCAGGTGCCGGTAACCGAAGTTCACGCGGAGATGCTCCCGGCGCAGAAGGCCGAGTGGGTGGGGGCACGAGAACTTCTCCCCCCAACTCGCTCGCCTCAAGAGGGAGGGGGAGCCGGGCGCTCCGTATCGGAAAGTGGTTCCGGTCCGCCCGATGGGATCGGTCTTTCGCCCACTCCCTTTTTAGGCGAGGGGGGCGGGGGGAGGGGTTCCGCTGTCGCGTTCGTCGGTGACGGGATCAACGACGCCCCGGCGCTCGCGCGGGCGGGGGTCGGGATCGCCATCGGCAGCGGAACCGACGTCGCCGCCGAGGCCGGCGACATCGTCATGATGGGCGCGCCGCTCGCCCCGCTCCCGTTGCTCGTGAAGCTCTCGCGCGAGACCGTCCGCATCATCCGGCAGAACATCCTCATCTTCGCGTTCGGTGTGAACCTCGTCGGGATCGTGCTCACGGGGCTCCTGTGGCCGCTGTTCGCGTCCTCGCCGGAGTGGTACGAGTCGGCCCCGCTGGTGGGCGTCATCTACCACCAGTTCGGGTCGCTCGCGGTGCTGCTGAACTCGATGCGCCTGCTCGCGTTCGACCGGCGCGACAGCCGCACGCTGACGCGCGCCCGGGGCGCCGCGCAGCGGGTCGAGGGGTGGCTCAACCGGGCCTCCGTGGACGACCTCCTCCACGGGATCGGGCACCGGTGGGCGGCGATCCGCAACGCGCTGATCGGCGGGGCGCTGGTGGCCTTTCTCCTGAGTTCGCTGACCCAGATCGAGAACGGCGAGGTGGGGGTGGTGCGGCGGTTCGGTGCGGTCGCGGCCGACCTGCCGCCGGGGCTGCACGTGCGGTGGCCGTCGCCGATCGAAACCGTCACCCGGGTGCGCCCCGACGAGGTGCGCACGGTGGAACTCGGGTTCCGTGTGGTGCCCGAGGCGCAAACCAAGAAGGGCCCGGGGAGCAACACCTGGGCGAGCGGCCACAGCGACGGCGCCAGCCCGGTCACCAACGAAGCGGTGATGATCACCGGGGACGGCGACCTGGTCGAGATCTTCGCGACGGTGCGCTACCGGGTGAGCGACCCGCGGGCGTACCTGTTCGCGACCCGCGACCCCGATGGGTTGCTCCGCTCGGCTGCGGAAGCGGTCCTGCGCGAGCTGGTGGCCGGGCAGCGGTTCCTGGAGTTGCTGACGATCCGCCGCGCGGAGCTGGAGCGGACCGCGCGGGAGCGCCTCGCGCGCCGGCTCGCGGAGGTCGCGCCCGGGGGCACCGGTGTGAGCCTCGACGGGTTCACGCTCCACGACCTGCACCCGCCGCCCGAGGTGGTGAAATCGTACCACGAGGTGGCGCAAGCGATCCAGGAGCGGGACCGCACCGTGAACGAAGCGCTCGCGAGCGCCCTCCGGACCCGCCGGCGCTCGGAAGAAGAAGCGGACCGCGTGCTCAAACGCACCGAAGCCGATGCGCACGCCAAACTCGAAAGCGCCAAGGCCGACCGCGACGCGTTCCTGGCGTGGCACCTGGCGCGCACCAAGCTGAGCGAATTCGAAGAAGCGGCGCTCGCCGCCGAGCGGGCGAACCGCGTCGCGGCGAAGCAGGACCCGGGCGCGGTCGACAAGGACATCGCCGCCCGCCGCGCGCGCGTACTCGCGGAGCGCCGGGCGCTGCTCGAAACGCGGCTCACCTACCAAACGGTGGCGGACGTGCTGAAGTTACACGACAAGGTCATCATCGACGCGGCCGACGTGCCGGGCCGCCGGCACCTGTTCCTGCTCGACCCGGAACTGCTGAAGTTCCCGCAACTCATGGCACCGCGGGTGATCGAGAAGGACCCGTGACGCTGAAATCGCAGACCCTTCCGATGTAATGCGAGTTCGTCGGTTCGTGCTCGAATGCATGAGCGGGTGTATTCGGGTGGGTATATTGCACAAGACAGAGGGCGCCCGACGGGCGCCGCTGGGCCGGCCGGGTTTCCGGCCGGCCCAGCGGTGGAGCGAGCAACTCGGTGGGACCGGTCGTGTTCGTGAGTTCGGGTTCCGTGGCGGGGGGCCCCTCGTTGAACTCGCGGCGCGTCAAGAGCGTGGCCTGCTGCATCAACCTGACACAGGACGTTGCGCCGGTGTGTCAGTTCGGCACAGGAACCCCTGGGCCCCCGGAATCGTGCCGGTCCCGAGTCGAGACGGAAACTGTTTCGCGCTCCCTGTTACGTCAAATTCTCATGCCTAAATAGTGCCCGGCACGTGGGCTGCAAGACCCAGTCGCGCGGACCCGCTCGTGCGATCCGAGGTCGATCGGTCGGCGGGCGGCCGAAGACAGCACGGAGTTGATGCATGAACATATCGACTTCAAGCGCGACAGTGGTGACTCTGGTTCTCGCCGCCGTGATCCAGATCTTCGGGTACCTGACCAGCATTCTCGGTGCGCTGGCGCACCCGGTGAACGCCATTATCCTGTGCGGTGCCGGTCTCATCGTGATGACACCCGTGGCATTCGGCTACGTGTTCGACAGGACCCCACGGGCGTCGGTGCTGGTTGATGCCCACGGTCACCCGCTCATCACGGACCAGCGCACCTATCCCCGGCGGCGCCGGGTGGCCGTCGGGGCGGTCTGGGCGGTGTTCCTGATTGTGTCCGTGGTCATCATCGGGGTGCGTGCCCGGGCGCTGCTCCGACCCGTCGTGCCCCCCGTCACGCCTCCGCTGCCGGGAACCGGTGCAGCCGACGGCGCCATCAGCACCGACGAATACCCCATCCGGTTCGTGTACAACACGCTCATCGAACCCGGCACGGTCGCTTCGTGGGGCGGTGACTTCGCGCTGAGCGTATCCGTCAAGG
>DASWYH010000999.1:0-11513 GCA_036405095.1 Gemmata sp.
CCGTCAAGGCGCGAACGAACCTGGTCGCCGCGCCCGGAACGACCGGGGCGTCGGTGGAACCGGTCGTGCGCGAAGGCGAGGCCCAGTTGCGGGCGCGCCTGCTGGCGGCCAACCGGGACGCGCTGCTCGCCGCGAGCCTCACAAAAGAAGCCGAGGCCGAAAAAGCGCAACTCGCCGCGGACCGCGCCAGGCTCGACGAACTGCGGGCCGGCGCCCGGTGGCGGTCGGTCGGGCTCGCCGCGGCCCGGTGCGCCGGCGCGGTGGCGCTGTTCGGCGCCGCCGTTCTGCCGTACCGCCGGGCCGTGCGTAAAGAAGCGGCCCTCGTCCGGGCGGATGCGAAGAAGTGCCCCCGGTGCTTCAGCGAGAAGCTGATCGTCGAGAAGACGGGCACGATCCCGCCCGCGTCCGAGCCGCTCGCGGAAGAAGAAGGCGCCCCCCGCCCGCGATACCGCGCCGCGAACCGCAAGCCCGCGGCCCCGAAGCGCAAACCGGCGCCCGCCGCACCAGCGGAGCGGGCCGAGACGGGGTACGTCGAGTGCAAGACGTGCGGGTTCCGGTTCCTGCGGAGCTATCAGCAGGTGCGGCGGCTCTGCTTCCCGGTGGTCGGCGTGCGCAACAGCGGCAAAACGCACCTCCTCGCGACCGCTTACGACAAGGTGCGCAAGCAGGTCGCGCCGGCCGCCGCGACCGCCATCCCGGCCCCGTCGCTCGGGGACGAGCGGTTCGACCTCTACATCGACCTCATCCTGAACCTGAAGCGCGACGCGGGGAACACGCTGCACGACGTGAACACCCCGCCGGACCCGGTGATGATCCACGTCCGCGACACCGACCCGGCGGGCGCCAACACCGCGCTGGTGAACCTGTTCGACTACTCGGGCGAGTTGGTGAACCAGAAGATCGACGTGGACCGCCTCAAGAAGCAGGCGGTCAAGATGGACGGGTTCATGCTGTTCCTCGACCCGACCCAACTCGACGGCCGCAAGGGCGGGGTGACGCTGGACCGACAGCTCGCCGCGCTCAACGAGTTCATGGCCGACATGCGCGAGGCCCGCCGGGTGGCCGTGGGGGACGTGATCCCGGTCCCGGTGGCGGTGGTGATCCCGAAGTTCGACCTGCTGGTGACCCGCAACCCCATCGGCGGCCAGTCGGTACCGTTCATCCGCAAGCTCCTCGGCGCGCTGAGCCCGCCCCAACCGAAGAAGACGACGCTGGGGGCGATCCAAGAGCGCAGCGAACTCGTCGAGGACATGTTAGAGTTGATGTTCCGCGGGGTGGACATCCGCTCGCTGGTGGAGAGCTACTTCGGCAAACAGGTGCTGTTCTTCCCGGTGTCGTCCGTGAGCCTGTTCGAGAACGAACTCGGCATCGAAGACCTGTCGAAGCGGACCATCGCGCCGTTCGGCGTCGCGGAGCCGTTCCTGTGGCTCCTGCACATGCACGGGTACGAGGTGTTTGGTCACTAGTCACTTGCCACTAGCCTGATTGACGTTTGCTTTATTGATCGCCGTTCAGATTGGTCGTTGGCCGTTGGTGAACGAATCGGCCTTGCTTTTGGAGGGGATATGTCGAGCCTCCGGTTCCAGGAGTTAAAGGTGTACCAACTGGCCGAGCAGTTGGCCGATGCGACCCGGGACGCCGCGCTGAAATGGGACAATTTCGCACGCGACACGGTCGGCAAACAGCTCGTCCGTGCGGCCGACCGCGTTGGGGCGAACATTGCCGAAGACGCGGGGGGGCAAAATTTTGCAAACAATCGCCGGCTGGTGCGGATCGCGCGCGGCTCGTTCAACGAAGTGCAACACTGGCTCCGCCGGGCCTTTCGCCGGAACCTCATTGATAGCGAACAAACCGCCCAGCTTCGCACTCGCGTGGAGGAACTCGGGCCGAAACTCAATGCGCACTTAAGGTCCATAAGTCCCAAAATCAGGGCCGCTCCAACCAATCAAACATCACCCGACACCCCAACACCCCATCACGCATCCAGCCTGACCAAGGACCAACCCGGCCAATGACCAAGGGCCAATGACCAATGACTAACCCGACCAATGACCAAGGACGCTAATGGCGAGCTGGCCGACGCAATCCGACTACAAGGACTCGCTCCAGAACCCGGACACCGCGTTCCGCGACCCGGACCTGCGGCAGAGCCAGGCGGAGCGCAGCCCGATGGGCGTGCCGCGCGCGCGGTCGGGCGCGTTCGCCAGCGTCTACAAGATGACCGGTCCCAAAGGGGTCGTCGCGCTCAAGCTCTTCAACTTTCCGAACGAGGACCGCGCCCGCCGCTACAGGGCCGTGTCGGATTACCTCGAACTCGCGCTCGGGCCGAAGAAGCCGCCGTGCGTGGTCAAGTTCCAGTACCACACCGAAGGGCTCCGGGTCGGGAAGCTGTGGTACCCGACCCTCACGATGGCCTGGGTCAGAGGCGTTTCGCTCGGCGAATGGGTCCGGCAGACGGTCGAGAAAAAGGTTCCCGATGTCGCCGCCGTGCGGAAAATGTCCGAGAGCTGGGTCGCGCTCGTCCAACAGTTGCAGGCGACCAAGATCGCGCACGGCGACCTCCAGCACGATAACGTGATGGTGGTGGGCGACGCCCCGGTGCTGGTCGATTACGACGGCATGTGCGTGCCCGCACTCGATCCCGCCGACCCCAAGCAGAAGCTGGAGCAACTGGAGTTCGGGAAGCCCGCGTACCAGCACCCGGCCCGCGCCGCCGAGCGGCTCAGCGGCGACCTCGATCACTTCTCGGCGTGGGTCATCCTGATCGCGCTGCGGGCCATCGCCGCGGACCCCCGGTTGTACGCCGAGTACGTCCTCAAAACGGACAACGAGAACCTGCTCTTCACCCCGGCGGACATGGAGCGCCCGGCGACCTCGAAGCTCTGGCCGGACCTACTGCGGTGCAAGGACCCCGAGGTCGCGGAGTGGGCACGGGTCCTGCGCGCGTCTCTCGACAAGCCGTTCAAGCAGGTCCCCCCGTTCGACCTCGACCCGTTCGCCCGGTTGCGGGCGCTCGCCGCGGCGCCCGCGCGCGACTGGGTGCTCATCGAGACCGAAACGGCCCGGCTCCGGCGCGCCGGGAAGGAGCTCCCCGCCGACCTCAAGGACCGGGTGAACCCGGTGGGGGCGCTCAAGGAGCTGTGCGACGCGCGCGTGAAGGACTGGGCGCGCATTGCCGCCGAGGGCGAGCGCCTCAGCGCCACCGGGCGCGTCCTCTCGTCCGACGTGCGCCCCACCTTCGAGACCGCCCGCAAGCGGGTGGGCGCCCGTGACGCCGTGAAACAGGCCCTCGACGCCCGCGACCCGCGCGCGGCCGCAGCGGCGTACCAGCCCGCGCTTCTGGACGACTGGGCCGCCCCCGTGCTGCTCGCCGGGGCGCGAACCGCAGCGGGTCAGGTCGCGCTTCTCGACAAACTGAAGGCCGCGGTCGCGAACCCGGGCGACGGGCGCGCCCTGGTGAAGCTCTGGGACGAGCTGGCGCCCAAACTCGCCGGGGTCACCGAGGCCCGGGCCTACGAAACGGCCGCGAACAGTTGGCGCGCCCGCACCCGCGCCGCGGACGCCTATTTGCTCGCGTTCGCCAGGAGCCCGCAGACCGAGCGCGAACTCGCGGAGGCGTGGCAAGGGGTGCTCGCCGCCGGCGCGCTGCACCCGAACCTCAGCGACGCGCACCGCCAGCGCGGCGAGAGCGCGGTCCGCTGGTGGCCCGTGCTGGAAAAGCTCCGCCGGGTTCCCAGCGCGCCGTCCCACGAAAACGACACCAGGCTCATCGCCGCGTGGGGCACCGGGGCGGTCCTGAGCGGGTGCGGCGAAGCGGTCCCCTTCATCGCGCGGGTCGCCGAGGCGCGCACCCGCCTCGACCTCGTGGCGGCCCTGGACCGGGCCATCCGGCAGACCGAACAGGGCGGGTCCGAGGACGCGGTGATCGCCGCCGCGAGCAAGCTGCCGCCGAACTACCCGCACCCGCACGCCACCCGCGTGGGCGAGGGGTCCGAGGCGCTCCGGCTCATGGGCGAGCTCCAGCTCGCGGCGAACCAGGCGAAGCCGTCGGACCGCGCCGTCGCCGCCGCTTACGACCGGCTGAAGGCGAAGAACCTGCGGTTCGCGGCCCGGCTCGACCGGGTGAACCCCGAACTCTTCAAACAGGCCGAAGAGGCGGTCCAGCGGCGCAAGCTGCTCGACCGGTTCGCCCGCATCGACGCCGACGAGCCGCGCAAGGACCGACAGGACCAGAAGTGGCTCGGGCTGTGGGCCGAGTACGGGAAGATGCTCGCCGACCGCCGGGACCGCGAGGAGCTGCGCGAGCGGCTGACGCTGGCCCGGGACCGGCTCGAAAAGTGGAGCAAGGTGTACGAGGCGCTCAAGGCCCGCGACATGTTCGCGCTCCGCACGCGCGTCGCCGCTTACGAAACCGACCTCAAAACTTACCCGCCGCTCGTGGACCGCGCCGCCGAGATCCAGGCGCTCCTGGCCCAGGCCGATCGGGTGATCGGGATCAAACAGAAGATCGACGCGGGGAGCCCGCTCGCGGCCGACGACATGGCGCTTTTGCGCGAGCACCACGGCGCGTTCAACGCGGAAACCAAGGCCGCACTCGAAGCCCAGGTGCGCGCGCGGCTCGCGGGCGACGCGCGGCTGGTTCCCGCGTACCCCGCGTACTCGATCACCGGGAAGCGCGGCGGGCTGGTGAAGGCGTGCTGGTCGTGGGGCGGGCACGGGCTCATCGCGCACTGCGTGGTCGCCGTGGACGGCCGGCGGTTCCTGAGCGACCCGGCGGAGGCGGACCCGTACTCGCGGCTCAACTGCCTGGCCGAGAACCACCAGCGCGAGGGCGGCGGGGTGACGCTCGTCCCCCCGGCGGGGGCGACGCACGCGTACGTGACCATCTGGCCGGTGGTGGACCTGGGCTGGAAAGCGGTCTACGGCCCGCCGCTGAACATCGGCCCGGTGCCGGTGGGCGCCGGCAGCGCGAGCGCGACCGGCACCCGGTGGTAACCCCGAACCCCCGCAGGGAAACACACGTGGCGAATCCGGGGCGCGAGACCGGCGGGGGGGACCAGTTCTACGTCACCCACTGCGCCGTTGCGGACAGCGTGCTCAACAACCCCGGGTACACGGTGCGCGCGGCCTCGGTCCCCGAGCCGCCGGTGCTCGACGCCGCGTTCCACTACCCGCCCTACGAGCTGCCCATCGACCTGTGGCGCGACCCGCCCGCGCCCGAACTGGCCCCGCGGCGCCTCGCGCGCACCAAGTTCCCCAAAGGGGGCGTGTGGGCCGTTCACTCGGCGTACCTCGAAAAGGACACCGTCGGCCGCGACCGCTCGTACTTCTCGCACCTGCTCCTGTTCGCGGACGTTCCGACCGCCGATGTGCTCCGCTCCTGGGGCGCGGGCGGGTGGGTCACGAGCTACCCGCCCGGGGCGCCGAAGGCCCTCCCGCGCCGCGCCGCGCTGCCGGTCGGCGAGTTGGTCAGCGACGCGGCCCTGACCGCGTTCCTCGGCGCCGACTGTTTCGGCCCAGCGGCCCTGAGCACGACCGTTTGTCCGGAGCGCGTGCGCACGAGCGCTGCTGCGCGGCGCGAGCTGTTCGCGCAGGTGCTCCGCGCGCTGCTGCTCCTCGCCGAAGAAGAGAGCGAGGCCCGGCGGCGGCTGTACGTCCACGCGGAACCCGGGCTCGTGGCCCTTCTCCTGTACGGCGCGGTCCGGTTGCTCCCGCCCGCGGTGACGGACGATCTCACGTTCAGCACCTTCGAACCGCACCACCGCAACCTCCGCGATTACAGGCTCGCGGAGGTGGTGGGCACGTACACCGGCAGCCCGGACCGCGGGCTCGACCCCGATCTCGGCACCACGCGCGGCATCGCCCTCGACACCTTCCGGCCGAACCGGTCGTCGCCCGAACTCCGCGCCCCGGCGGCCGTGGACGGTTTGGGTGCGCTCCTCGACCTCGCCGCCTCGGGCGAGTGGGCGCTGCTGCCCGCGGTCCGGCACGCGGTCGGCGCGGACCCCAGTGGGCTGCACCTGGCGGGCGCCGCGCTCGCCCGGGCACGCGGGCTGGCGCGCGTCGATGCCGGGACCGCAAACATCGACGACCTGCTCGCCCTCCAGGCGGACCAACTCGCCGCCGAGGAACTGAAGGCGCGCGGGGAGCGCGTGTGGGCCGTTGTGAAAGCCCCGGCGCTCGCGCGGGCGGACGTGCGGACCGCGTTCCGCGAACTGATCGCGCAACCCGAGCACGCGCGCGAGCTGTGGGATGATGCCCTGGAAGCGCTCCTGAAAGACGACTCCCGCCGGTGGGACTCGTGCTGGTCGGCGCTCCGCGCCACCGCCGGCCCCGATGAGGCCCGGCGCCTGCTCGACAAGCTGGTGGGGCGCGAGAAGAACGAACGCAAGCTGTCCCGGTTGCCCACCGACGTTCGGGACCGGCTGCGGACCGCGTGCGCGGATGTGGGGCAGTTCCCATCGCGCGCGCTGCTCGTGCCGACCGGTTTGGGCGAACTGGAACCGCTGCTCCGCGCGCAACCGGACTGGGCCGGGTACACCGCGCTCGTGATCCTCGCGGACGACGCGCGCGACTGGCTCGCACACGTTCCGCCGCCCGACCGCGACCCGATGCGGGCGCGGGCGCGGGCGTACCTCTCTGCGGCCCCTCCGGCCGCCGTGGCCGCCTACGTCCGGGGCGCGCGGCCCTTTCTCGAAACGGACCCCGCGTTCCTCGCGTCCCTCTTTGCGCCGTACTCGGCCGAAGCCGCGGGGCTGATGGATAAGATCCTGGGCTCGAACGCACTGGAGCCGGCCGACTGGATGAACCTGTGCCGGTCCGTCGGGCTGATTCAGGACGAGTGGGGCACGTACCTGCTGGAAAAGAACCGGCTCGCGAACCTGCTGATCGGCCTCGGCGGTGCCGGGGACGGCCACGAGGTCTGGGCCGGGTATCTCGATGCGCTCACCCCGGCGCTCCTGTCGCCCGACCTCCTGAACACAGACGACGACCCGGGCGTCATCCACCGCTGGGAGCGGCAGGTTCACGCGCACTTGCGGCTCGCGGCCGAACGGCTCACCGCCGCGGGCGCCCGCCTCGCGCAAGCGCTCCCGGCGGGCGGGGTGCCCCGGTTGTTTGCGGCCAACAACTTGGTGAAGTGGGCCGACGACCCGCGCTCGATTCCGCACGACGCGCCGGACGAGATCCCGCTCGCGTGCGACACGTTCGGTGTCCCGCGGAGCGACCTGGTGCGGGTCGCGTTCACGAGTGCGGGGGGCGATCGACTCGCGCTCCCCGAAGGGGCCGAGCAACTGGCCCCGATCGTGGAACTGTTCCTCGCGTGCTTCCCGACCGACGGCACGTTCAACACGGCCCGTCGGGCCGCGACCGAAGCGGTGCGGCTCTCGGCTCACAGTGCCGGGCACCCGGCGGGCGCGCTTCAGGCGCATCTGATCCTCGCGTGCGTGCCCGATATCAACCTGGCGGCACTTTTGGAGGACGCGGGCCGGCCCCCCGCGCTGGACCCGTTTGTGGTGGAGCAGTTGCGACAGCGGCTCACAAGGTCCACGAAAAAAATAGGGGGCAAATCCCCTCCCGCTCCGGCCCCTGTTCCAGAAGAGGTGCCGTTCGAGGACGAGGACGAAGCAGCCCCGCTGATCGAGCGCCCGCGCACAAAGGAACGGAAGAAACCGTACAAGAAAGCGAAAAAATCTGGGTGCCTCGGAGTGGTGTTAATCGTGGCGGTGGTCGTCGCGGGCGCGCTCGCGGCGCTGGTGAGCTGAGCGCGACAGCCGGTGCCACCCGATCCGGTTGCTTCTCGCTGGTAACCAACCGGACCGGGGGTGAGGGTGCCGTCCTCGTCCACGGGGCACCCCAACCGAAAGAGCAGCGGGGCAACAACAACCGGGCCGCACGGCCCTTACTCCTTCGTGGTCGCGGCGCTCAGCGCCTTGGCTTTTCGTACCAACTCGATGAACTCTTTGCGGTGCCCGTTGGGGTCGAAGTCGGCCGAGTGGCTCGCCCGCTCGATCACCCGCTCGTAGCTCGCGGCCCCCTTGAACTTCGAGTTGCGGAGGAGCATTCCGAACTCCACCACCGCGCTTGCGAACCGGAAGTCCTCGCTGCCCGGGGCCGACCCGGTGCCCGTCAGCACCGCGGACAGCTCTTGGCTGGTGTCGCTGTCGGGCTGTTTGTAACGCATCTTCACCGTCAGCCATTCGTCTGCGCGGCCGGGCGCGGGCGCGGTTTTCTGGTACTTCGTCGGGTCCACATCGGGCAGGCTCATCTTCACGCCTACGGGGGCGATTTCGTAAAGCGCGGTGACCGTGTGCCCGCTGCCCATGTCCGCCGCGTCCTTCGCGTCGTTCTTGAAGTCTTCGGCTTTCATGATGCGGTTCTCGTACCCGATGAGGCGGTAGGCGGTCACCTTCGCCGGGTTGAACTCGACCTGGAACTTGACGTCCCTGGCGACACACACGAGCGCCCCGCCCTGCTCCACGAACACCTTGCGGGCCTCGGAAATCGTGTCGATGTAGGCGTGCTGGCCGTTGCCGTGGTTCGCGAGTTCCTTGAGCCGGTCGTCCTTGTAGTTGCCCATCCCGAACCCCAGCACCGAGAGGAAGACGCCGCTGGCGCGCTCCCGCTCGATCAGTTGTTGGAGGTCGCTCGGGTTCGACACGCCCACGTTGAAATCGCCATCGGTGCAGAGGATGACCCGGTTCGCGCCCCCTTGAATGAAGCTCCGGCGGGCCACCTCGTAAGCCAGCTTGATGCCGCCTTCGCCGTTGGTGCTGCCGCGGGCGTGGAGCCCGTTCACCACGTCGCGGATCGTCTGCTTGCGGCTGCCCGGTGTGGAGGGGAGCTTCAAACCCGCTTCACCGGCGTAGGTCACGATGGCGACCCGGTCCTTTTCCGTGAGGCCGTTGACCAGCAGCAGGAGCGAATCGCGGACGAGCGGGAGCCGATTCGGGGCGTCCATCGAGCCCGAGGTGTCGATCAGGAACACGAAGTTCCGGGCCGGCAGGTCGGCTTGCGGAATGTCCCTCGCGCGGACCCCGATGCGGGCGAGCTTGTGTTCGGGCTGCCACGGGCACGGGCCGATGTCGAGGTTGAGGGCCACCGGAGCGTCGCCCCGCGGCGCGCGGTACTGGTACGGGAAGTAGTTGACGAACTCGGCGAGCAGCACCGCGTCCCGGGGCGGCAGCGTGCCCTCGTTGAGGAACCGCCGCACGTTCGCGTAAGAAGCCGTATTCACCTCAGACGAGAAGGTCGAGCGTGGCTCGACCAGTGGGGACCGGAACTCGTTCTCGACGATCGCGCCGTAGCTCTCGGCGGTCGGCGCGCCGAAGTCGCCCGGTGCGAGCCCCGGTGCGGCGCCCTCGGAGCGGGGCGACGGGCTGCTGCTCCCGCAGCCGACGGCGCCGAGGCTCAGCCCGCCGGCGAGCAGCGCCAGGGCGAGCGAGCGCGCGTACCGCCGCCGTGACCCGAACGGGTTCTCTTGAGACATGACGTGGTTCTCCGTGCCCGGTGATTGGGAAACCGACCTGTTCGACTTGCTGAGGAACTGACCCCCAACGTGAACGAATTATTCCCGCTCCGTGAACTCGGCGGAACGCACAGGGTTGACGCGCCCCCACAGCCGCCCCCACAATTTGGGGTGCCGCGATCCCCTCCCCAGTTCGGAGCCAAGCTCATGCGATTCGTTGCCGCCGCTCTGTTCACGGCGCTCCTCGGGCTTCACCTGTCCGCCGCAGACGAGAAGATCCGGGTCCTCATCATCGACGGCCAGAACAACCACAACTGGCAACAGACGACACCGGTCCTGAAGAAGATCTACGAGGGCACGGGGCGGTTCACCGTCGATGTCGCCACCTCCCCGCCCCGTGGGAAGAAAGAGGAGATGGACAAGTTCCGCCCCGACCTGAGCAAGTACCAGGTCGTCGTGAGCAACTACAACGGCGAGCCGTGGGGCAAGGACCTCAACGCGGACTTCGATTCGTTGCTGAAAGAGGGCAAGATCGGGTTCGTGGTGGTCCACGCCGCCAACAACGCGTTCGGCGGATGGAAGGACTACAACCTGATGATCGGGATGGGCTGGCGCGGCGCGAAAGACGGCAAGCGCCTCAAGTACGACGACGCGGGCAAAGAGGTAATTGTGGAGGCCGGCGCCGACAGCGGTTCGGGGCACCGGTACACCGGCCCGTTCACGGTGACGCTCCGCGACGCCGAGCACCCTATCACAAAGGGGATGCCGAAGGAGTGGGCGCACGTCCGTGACGAGTTGTACGACAACATGCGCGGCCCGGTCGAGAACGTAAAGGTGCTGGCAACGGCGTATTCGAGCGGCACGAAGGCGCACGAGCCGATGATCTGGACCGTGAGTTACGGGAAGGGGCGCGTGTTCCACACGCCGATGGGGCACGACGCGAACGCGATGAAGTGCTGGGGCTTCGCGGGCACGATCACGCGGGGCACCGAGTGGGCCGCCACCGGCAAGGTGACCGTCCCGCTACCGAAGGAGTTCCCGACCGCCGACAAGGTCAGCCCGATTTCGGGCAAGTGATACCCATACGGTAGTTCCGAGTCGTCAGTACTCAGTGCTCAGTGAGCCAAAAGGCAAAAAGAAACACGGGGCTGGTGTGCGTGGCTCAAGTACATCCGGCGGGGCAACCCGTGGCCATCCACCGGCACCGTTCGGGGCATCCGCTCAGGTTCGTGTTTCGGGCTTATCCGCCCTTGTTTTCCGGGCTTCCGCACGGGTCGCGACATCAGGAACGCTTCAAGCGCGCCCTGAAGCACCCGAAAATGCAAAAAACCCGGGAATCCGAGGGGCCGCCCCTCCAACAAGTCCGAAACACGAGTCTGAGCGTGCGAGCGAGTTTCAGGACCGTTGGCAAGTTCGGTCCGTTCTCTGCACACGCAAGGGGCGGGCGAGTCACGAGCGAGGGGCAACCTGAATCACTTTACCCTCGCGGAGAGTTAGCGTCATTCCGAAAGGCACCGTGCGGGTATTACCCGACCGCGGCTTCAACCATATCTTCGAGTTGTAATGCCACAACTCGTCGGCCGGTTGCGCGGGATCGGCCGTTACCGCGTCCGGTTGCCCGCATAGCTTCTTGGCCTGGGCGCCGGTCAACCCCACCAGTTGCTCGTTCGCGGTGTCTTCGCTCATCGGCAGGTCGAGCTTCTTCTTCTGTTCCTTGGCCTTCTCCGCAACGGTTGAAGGGCTTGACTTCCCACATCCGACGACGGCCAGGAGCACAAGCAAAATCAGGAACCGGCGCATAACTCAACTCGCGCGGGCGACGGAGAAGCGAGGTACGACAGCCCGCGCACCGCACCTCAGCGCAAGAAGATTCCCAGCTTAACCGAGTCGAACAGGAGCGCGAAGTGAACGGGCGTCGGGCGAGAAGATCGGGGTTCGAACACATGAGTTGTGCCCGAATCGTCGTCGTCAACGACGCGAAGGGCGGTCGTCTGCACTCTTCGCCCCGCGCCACCTCGTCGGCTCCCCTGTCCCGCATGATGCGCCG
>DASWYH010001000.1:0-2651 GCA_036405095.1 Gemmata sp.
GCCCGTTGCCACAACGAGCACTCCCGGTTCCGCAAACGCAACAAAGATCCAACGCACTCGAAGGCGACGTGGTACGCGCCATCAGGCGTCACGCCCGCTTCGGTGCGCCTCACCAAGTTGCGTCTCCGCCCCAGGGGTGGCGCGGTGGCGCGAAGACGCGCCGGCCCTGGGCGCACATCTACCATCCGCTCCGCGCGCCTGCGGTGCCGGACCCGCTCAGGGCTTCAACTCCTCGAACGTCTTGTTCAGGATGGGGTACGCCTTCCAGTCCTTGTAGTCGAAGTGCCACCACTCTTCCTCGTACACGGTGAACCCCTCGGCCGCCATCGCCCGGCGGAGCAGGTCGCGGTGCCAGCGCTGCTTCGATGTGCCGCCCATGTAGTCCGGGAACGCGCGGTCGGAGAACTCGTCGTACCCGCTCACCGTTTCGACCACCTTGCCGGTTTTCAGGTCGTAGAGCGTGAGATCGACGGCGCACCCGCGGTTGTGCCGCGACCCCTTCGACGGGTCGGCCACGAAGCCGTGAAACTTCTCGGGCGCGGCGTCCCAGAACATCTTCGTCACGTGCCACGGCCGGTACGCATCGAACACCAGCAACCCGTACCCCTGGTCCTTCAGTTTGGTGTGGACGCGGGCGAGCGCGTCGGCCGCCGGCTTCTGCATGAACGCCTTCGCCGACGTGTAGAACGGGGTGCTGAGGAAGTTGTTGTCGGTCGCGTAACGGATGTCGAACTTCACGCCATCGATTGTGGCGAGGTCCACCAAGTCGGGTTTCCGGAACTCCCCTTTCTCTTTGGGCGGTTGGGCCGCAAGTGCGGCTTTGCGAATCTCCGCCAGCGGCTTGACGGGCTTGATCTTGAACGTCTCGCCGTTCTCGCCGTCGATCTTCCGGCGCTCCATGACCACGTTCGCGCTGTTCACCTTCGTGGCGCGACCGGCTTTGTCGCGCGTGAAAACGAGCTTCTCGCCGTAGTACATCCCGCTGCCGGCCGGGAACGCGAACACATCGTCGGATTCCTGTGTGAGCGGATCGATTTCGGTCAGCTCGATGAGCGCGTAAAGTTGCCCGTTCTTCTCGTAGATGATGAGCGGGAGGTGGTCCCAGCCGTACTCCCCGATGAGCCCTTTGAACTTCTCCGGCGCCTCCGGTGGCGCCGTCAGCGCCGGCTTCTCCTTCTCAAAAGTGAGCTTCCCGACAGTGAGCTTACTATCGGCGAGCGTGTACTTGAGCCCCCATGCGGTCACGTCGTCGGCGATCAGCCCGCCGGGCGTTTTGCGGAACTGAACGCGCGAACCGCCGCGGCTCGACTCCAGGAACAGCCGGCCGAACGACTCCGAGACATCGAGCCACCGGTCGCCGTTCCGGTAGCGGCCCACGAGCGCCCGCGCCTCTTCGGGCGACAGCGGCTCACTCGTCTCGATTTTCGGGAGCGGCTTGCCCGCCTTCGCGGCGAGCGCGAGCCGGAGCGCGTCGTTCGCGATGCGCGTGACCACGGCGTTCGAGGAATCGCGCGACGCGATCACGATCGCCCCCAACTTCTCACCCGGGAGCATCGCGAACTCGGTGGCGAACCCGTAGATCGCGCCGCCGTGCCCGACCCGCTTCTTGCCGTCGAGTTCGCCGAGGCTGAAGCCCAAACCGAACTGGCGCGGGGCGCCCTTCTCGACGAACTGCGGCGTCAACATCTCCTTGATGCTTTCGGGCTTCAGGAACGGCCGACCGTTCACCTTGCCGTCCGCGAACAGGCACGACTGGAACTTCGCGAGATCGAGAACGGTGGAGTACAGGCACCCCGCCGGCGCCCCGCCGAGTTCAAAGGTCGGCGCCGGGAACTCCTTCCCGTGGTACGTCCACATCACCGCGTCCGCGAGGTTCTTCCGCACCACCTTCGGCCGGTCGAACGAGCTGGACGCCATGCCGAGCGGGTCGAGCACCTGCTCCTGCATCGTCTTTTCGTACTTGCGGTCCCGGACCTCGCGCACCACATCCCCGACGACCGCGATCGCCGCGTTCGAGTACTTCATGCGCGACCCGGGCGGGTACACGAGTTCGAGCCCCTTGAGGCTCTTCACGGTGTCGCGCAGCGACGGCTCGGTCGGGTCGAAATAGTTACCGACCGGCGGCTCGCGCACGAGGCCGGAGCGGTGCGACATCAGCATCCGCAGCGTGATCGGCTTTTCGCCCTCTTTGTAAGACGGCTTGAACGCCGGGAGGTACTGGGCAACCGGGGCGTCGAGGTCGATCTTGCCCTCTTCAACGAGCTGCATCACGGCGACATCGGTAAAGAGCTTCGACACGGACCCGACGCGGTACACGGTCTCCGCGGTCGCCGGGATTTTGTGGTTACGGTCCTGGAACCCGTACCCGGCGGCCCACACCACCTTCTGATCGTCCACGAGCGCGATCGACAGCGCCGGGAGCTTCTTGTCCTCGGTCTCGTGCGCGATGAGCTTTTCGAGTTCCGCAATGGCCGCCTTGTACGGCTCCGCCGCCGGGACCGATGGTTGCGCGAGCACCGGCGCCCCGAGAGCGCAGGACACGACAAGAGGAACGAGATAGCGCATGAGGTTTCCTGTCTGGCTGTTTTGTGACAAGCGGATGGTGTTTGCACTCGCCCGGTTGGCCCCGGTATACTACCAGCTCACCGACC
>DASWYH010001001.1:0-3506 GCA_036405095.1 Gemmata sp.
CATGAAAGTGCGCGCCCTGTTCTCTTTTGCCGTTGCTGCCGGGCTCAGCGGATCTGCTCTTGCCGAACCGCCCGCGCGGCTGTCCGTTTCTGCCGCCAACCCGAACCAAACCCTCGCTGACGATGTCGCCTTCCGGCTCCGGTCCGGTGGCAATGCTGCCGGAGCTGACGTGTCTATCGTAGCCCAAGAGGGGATCGTGACCCTCGCCGGTACCACCAAGGACGCTGCCCAAAAGGCCCGCCTGATCGCCGACGCGAAGTCGGTTACAGGGGTGACCGTCGTGCGCGACAACATCCGCGTTCTTGCGGGTGGCGTGGTGCAGGTACAAGACCCGCCCATCGGGCTCGCTCCGATCGCGCCCACGCCTCTCGGGCCGACCGGAACTCCGCTCGGTGCGCCGCCCGCTCCTGGGCCGCTGACGCACAATCCCATCGTCGAACCGGCGCCTCTGGGGCTTCCGGGACAGGCCGCTCCGGACATGCAGGCGCCGAACCTGCCGCCCTATGCGTGGCCCACGTACGCCCCGTACAACAACCTGAGCCGTGTTGCGTACCCGCAAGCGTACCCGTACAACGCCTTCCCGTTCATCGGGCCGTACTACCCGTTCCCAAAGGTGCCGCTCGGCTGGCGCAAGGTCACCCTGGAATGGGAAGATGGCCACTGGTATCTTGGCCGGCAGTCCGCCCCGCACGATTACTGGCGCGTGAAGTTCCAGTGAGCCCGGTGCCCCGGAGCAACCCGTGATCGGGTCGGAGGTGCCAGAGGGCTGACCTCACCCCACAGATAGCGGTAACAAATATCGAGTCTCCAGGCTCTTCACCTCTGAACGCCTGGAGGGCTCTCAACGTTCGTAGTTCACATGTTCGGCCCGTCACCCATAAAACCTTCGGGGCGACGATGTTAGGGTCGCGCGCTGGTGGGCGAGGCAACCGGCCTTTACACCTCCGCGAGCCCTCGCGACAATTCCGGAATGGACGCACGCAAAGTTCTCGGCCCGGACGGGCTCATCGCGAAGAAGTTCCCCGGGTTCGAGGCACGCCCGCAACAACTCGACATGGCGGACGCCGTCGGGGAGGCGCTCGCCAAAAAACGCCAGCTCCTCGTCGAGGCCGGAACCGGCGTCGGCAAGTCGTTCGCTTACCTCGTTCCCACGATCGAGGCGGTCTGCTCGAAGAAGGATTTCCGCGTCGTCATCTCCACGCACACCATCGGCCTGCAAGAGCAACTCGTTCACAAAGACCTCCCCTTCCTCCAGTCGGTCATCCCGGGCGACTACCGGCCCGTTCTCGTAAAGGGACGCGGGAACTACTTGAGCCTTCGCCGGCTACGGGTCGCCCAGTCGAAGGCCAGTTCGCTCCTCGACACGGCCGGGGCCGTGGATCAGCTCGTTCAAATCGGGCGGTGGTCGCGCAACACCCAGGACGGTACCAAATCGGACCTCCCGGTGCAGCCTTACGAACCGGTGTGGGACCTGGTCCAGAGCGACAGCAGCAACTGCCTCGGGCGGAAGTGCCCGCAGCACCAGGAGTGCTTCTACTTTCGCGCCCGAAAGACCGTGTTCGGGGCCAATATCCTCGTCGTGAACCACGCGCTCTTCTTCGCCGATCTTGCCCTGCGCCGCACCGGGGGCGGTATCCTCCCAGATTACGGCGCCGTCATTTTTGACGAAGCACACACGCTCGAAGACGTCGCGGCCGATCACCTCGGCATCGGGCTCTCGCAGGGCGGGGTGGAGTACCTCCTCGGTCAACTCCTCGCGCCGCGCACCCAAAAGGGTATCCTCGCGACCCTCGGCGACGGCGACGCGGTGGCGCAACTCGACGCGACGCGCCAGGCTGCGGACCGGTTCTTCCTCTCCGTTTATCAGTGGCAGCTGAACCAGCCGAAGGGCTCCGGACCCAGTGCCGGGGGGACCGGCCGTGTGCGCGAAAAGAACCTCATTGAGGACACTCTCAGCGACGACCTCGGAAAGCTCGGCGACACGCTCCACGAACTTGCCAAGGGGCGCGACGCTGAAGAAGAGAAGATGGAATTGACGAGCCGCGGCGACCGGCTCTATGCGATGGCAAAGAGTGTGAAGGAGTGGCTCAATCAGGATCTCAAGGGACAAGTGTACTGGGTCGAGACGAAGCCCGGGCGCGTGCCCCGCGTCGCCCTCGCCAGCGCGCCGATCGAGGTCGGACCGGCACTGAAGGAGCAACTCTACGACAAGGTGCCCAGCGTGGTGCTCGCCAGCGCGACGCTCTCAGTAGGGGGGGAAGCGGGGTTCAAACTGTTCCAGAAGCGCCTCGGGCTCGACGGCGCGAAGGCGGCGCAACTCGGCAGCCCGTTCGATTTCCAGAAGCAGGCGGAGCTGCACCTCTTTCGGAACATGCCGGACCCGTCCGCGCAGAGCGCGAAATACGAAGAAGAGGTGCTCAAGAAGATCCCCGAGTTCGTGGCCCGTACGAAGGGCCGCGCGTTCGTGCTGTTCACCAGCTACGGGTTCCTGAACCGGGCCGCGCAGCAGCTCATGCCCTGGTTCGTGCAAAACGGGTACACGCTCTTGGCTCAGGGCACCGGGCTCCCGGCTCCGAGGCTGCTCGAACAGTTCCGCGACTCCAAGAAAGCGGTACTCTTCGGCGTTGACAGCTTCTGGCAGGGCGTGGACGTGCGCGGCGAGGCCCTCTCCAATGTCATCATCACGAAGCTGCCGTTCTCGGTGCCCGACCGGCCGCTCACCGAAGCGCGGCTGGAGGCGATCCAGGCCGACGGCGGCAACCCCTTCATGGAATTTCAGGTTCCACAAGCGGCCATCAAATTGAAGCAAGGGTTCGGGCGATTGATCCGCACGGCCACCGATACGGGCATTGTGGTGCTGTTCGACCCGCGGGTGCTGACGAAGCCTTACGGGCGAGTGTTCCTCGACGCGCTGCCCGAGGCGAAGCGGTTCATCGACGGGGCGGCGGCCGAGCCGGCCCCAGCGAAAGCGGGCACCAAGCGCAAGGCCCCGGCGACGTGAGTGACCGATTAGGCGCGGCTGAGCCCGCCGGTTCACCCGAGGTACACGGCTTGGTACGGGTTCCGGTGGCCCATTTGACGAGCCCTCCAACCCGCGGACACGGGGGACGCGCCGGAGTTGCATGAACTCTCGTCTGCTGACTTGGTAGACGTGGTGGGGTTTCGCTGGCAGTGTCCAACCGGATGCTTCTTACGGTGCCCCCCAAGAGGTGCCTGGCCGCTCACTGCTCTCGGGGGTGGTATGGAACCCGTTGGATACTGGCTTGAGTCGGCGGGCCGGCTCCGACAGCAGTTCACTAACCTTAAAGAATCGCTGTTGAGATCACTTAAATGTAATTTAATCGTGTCGATTAACGTATTTCGCAAGGAGGGGGCGCCGCTCCAGATAATTTACTCAGTGTGGGTGCAAGACAAAATCGACGATGAAGTCGTATTTGATCTGTCAGTATCACAGGGCTCAGGGCTTTTTGAGCTGACCTGTTTGGTTGCTCTCGACAGTGGGGGTG
>DASWYH010001002.1:0-13805 GCA_036405095.1 Gemmata sp.
CGCGCCCGGTCCTCACCTCGCCCCGCCGAGCGGGGCGAGGTCGCGAGCGTGTCGCTTCGACACACTCGCGGGTGAGGGGCAACCGACACGGGCACACCATACGCCCAAGCGGCCCAACTCCAAACCGGACCAACAGCCACGCGCATCTTTCGTGCCGGGGTAATAGTCCGTGGTCAGCTATCAGTACGGAGTGAAGACCGTTCCGCGTGCCTTTCAAGCCCCGGTGTTTGCTTCTCGCCTTTTCTGCTTACTGGCGACCGACCACGGACCACTGACCACTTGAAACTACTGAACTCGTGCGAAGGTGAGCGGGCAGAAAGGTCCGCGGGTCTTCACCCCGAAGGCACCCCCAACGCCGGGGCGCTAACGGTTTCAGCTCATCGGCCCCACGGTGCCTCTGCGGCCCGTGGGGCTCGCCAGAAGCGTCATCAAGGCATGGCGCGCTTCACGAACCCGATCACAGCGTTCTTCACGAGTTGCGGCAGCGCGTCGAACTCCTTCTCGTCGAGCTTGCCGTCGCCGTTGGTGTCGAACCGCTGGAACCGGTCCTTGAACTGATCGGGGATCGTGATCCCGTCCTTCGGGAACTTGAAGTCGGTCGCCGCACCGCCGCCCCGGCGCGGGTTCAGCAGCCCGCCGGCCGGCGCACCCGGTGCGACCACGAACTCGACGTACCCGAGGTGCATCTCGTCGGACGTTTGCGGCCCCCACTTCACGGTCTTCTTCGGGTCGGGGTTGGCGGGGTTACGGTCGCTGTTGTCGTACCACGCGGTGTACGTCAGCACGCTCCCCTTCGGGACCGCGATCGGCTCCGCGAACCGGTACTGCAACTGCCAGTTGAAGTCGTAGTGGGGCACGTCGAGCAGGGTGGTCGTCTGGCCCCCGGATTTCAGCTCGTAGCGCGCGGCCTTGCCCCGCAGGTGCGCGTGCGGGAACAGCGCCAGGACGTGCGCGTCGAACGGCACATACGGGATGCTCGCGTTCACCCGGTGGTTGTCGGCGCCGGGCGGGATCGTGAACACCGGGTTCGCGATGCCCGCCACCCGGACCTCGTATCGGGGTGCCTTGTTCGTGAAGACCATGCCGATCTTGGTCTGGTCGGTCGTGGCCTTTCCGTTCGGGGTGTAGTGGAGCTGGAACACGAGGTTCGAGCCCTTGGGGAGCTTCTTCGCGTACCCCTCGGGGTACACCAGCGCGGTGCTGCCGGGGACGTAGGCCGCGAAGAACCCTTGCGCCTCGCCCCCGATCCGCTGGCCATTCGGCAGCGCGAACACGAGCACGTGGTGAACCACCTCGCGCGCCCCGGGGATCACTTCCATCGCCTGAACCCACTTGTCCTCGTCGAAGTCGGTCGGCACCGAGATGTTCTTGTAGGGCATGGTGCCTTCGGCCTTGATCGCGACCGGTTCGGGCAGTTGGAACACCGCGTCCGGTTTGCCGATCGCCCACCCGCTCTCGTACTTGCGGGGGAGCGGCGCGTCGGCCGAGTCGCCCTTCTTCAGGTCGCCGGCGAGCCACGCGAGGAGGTCTTTCTTGTCACCCTCGGTCAGCGTGCGGTCGTTGGCGAACAGCGAGTGCTCGCCCTTCTTCGGCGGGGCCGCGAACCACGGCGGCATCGTGCCCTTATCGACCACCTTGCGGATCATGCCCTTGTTCGCGGTCACCGATTCGTAGGTGTCGAGGACGAACGGTCCGACACCGCCCTTGCGGTGGCACTCGGCGCAGTTGGCCTGCACGATGCGCTCGATGCGCGCGTGATAGGTCAGCGCCACGGCGGGCGCTTTGGCGCGCTCGGGGCTCAGCTCGCACCCCGGAGCGGTCGTCGCCGCGACCACGGGGCGCTTGCCCGCGAGGAGGTCGTCGAGGGCCGTCACGAGGTAGTTCGAGCGGGGCTTGTCGAGCGCGTAGCCGAGCCCGTACTGGTCGTTGATCGCGCCGCGGTACTGGAGCGTGCGGGCCGGATCGAGGACGAACACCTCGGCGGTGCTGGTGGCACCGAGCGCGGCGGTGAACGCGCCGTCCGTGTCGTGGGCGTAGCGACCCTCAAAGGTCTTGGCGTCGGGCTTGTCGCCCTTGGTCGGGTTCACGAACAGGAAGCTCACGCCCTTCGCCGCGTACTCTTTCTCGATGCGCTGAAGGGTGGGGGTGTACTTCTTGCACAGCGGGCACGTGGTGTTCGTGAACGCCACCACGAGGAGCTTGCTCGACTTGAAGTCCGAGAGCCGCCCCGCTTTGCCGTTGAGATCGGTGAACGCGAGGTCGGGAACGAACCGGCCGACACCGGCTTCGCCCGGGAGCCGCAGTTTCGGCGCCTCTTTGGGGTCGGCGTCGGCGCCCGGTGCCACACCGGCGCAAACAAGGACAAGGGTCAAGGCGGTGAGGCGCATGAGTGAAGAACCCGTGTGCGGGGAAGGGGGGCTGGGGTGCGCGGCACGCGGGGCGAAACCCGCTCAGTGCAACAACCCACAACTCGGCACTGGGTTACCCGCGATCCGAATTTTGGGTTTCGCGTTCCCGCGCCCCGGTCACAAAGGCTCCCGCCCGGGGGCTCCATACCTTGGCGGCTGGCGTGGTGGGAGCAAGGACGGGGGCGCCCGTGGCCGCGCCCACAAGGATGGCGCTGCCGGCACCGTGCAGCGGCACGCGGTGGACGCAACGGCAGGAGCGCCCGTGGTCGCACCCCCGCCCTTGTGGGCGGGGTTCGCCTTTGCGCGAGCGGCACTACGCGATCACGTCTTTCACGACGGTGCCCTTCACATCCGTGAGGCGCATTTCGCGCCCGGCGTGCCGGAACGTGAGCTTCTCGTGGTTCAGCCCGAGCAGGTGTAGGATCGTGGCGTGCCAGTCGTGAACGTGAACCTTGCCGTCCACCGCCTCGAAGCCGTAGTCGTCGGTCCTCCCGTGCGCGATCCCGCCCTTCGTACCGCCGCCGGCCATCCACATCGTGTACCCGCGGGCGTTGTGGTCGCGGCCGTCGCCCTGGGCGCTCGGGGTGCGCCCGAACTCGCCGCCCCAGAGCACCAGCGTGTCCTTCAGCATGTCGCGCTGTTTCAGATCCTGGAGCAGCCCGGCAATGGGCTTGTCGATCGCGGTGCAACTGTTGGTCAGCGCGTCCTTGAGGTTCCGGTGGTGGTCCCAGCCGCCCATCGTGACTTCGACGAACCGCACCCCCGCTTCCAGGAACCGCCGGGCCAGGAGGCACTGCCGGCCGAAGCCCGCGGCCCCGCCCCCAGGGCCGCCCCCGCCCCCAGGACCGCGACCGCCCCCGCCCCCACCGCCCTCGATCCCGTAGAGTCGCTGCGTCTGGGCCGATTCCTTGCTCAGGTCCATCAGCTTGGGCATTTCGGCCTGCATCCGGAACGCCAGCTCGTAAGACCCGATGAGCCCCTCGATGCCGGGGCTCGCGCCGCCGGCCTCCAGCGCGTTCTGGTTGAGCGCCTGCAAGAAGTCCAGTTCGACGCGCTGCTGAGCGGCGTTCTGCTTCGGGTTCTTGAGGTTCGGAACCTGCTGCGCGCCGGCCCCGCCGCCCCCGAACCCGCCGCGCCCGATGCGCGTGCCCTGGTACACCGCGGGCAGGAACGAGCTCCCGTAGTTGACCGGGCCGCCGTTGCCGCCGGAGGGCGACAGGGTGATAAACCCGGGCAGGTTCGCGTTCTCGGTGCCGAGCCCGTACACGACCCACGCGCCCATGCTGGGCCGCGGGAACTGGAAGATGCCGCAGTGCATCTGGATGAACGCCTGCGGGTGGTTCGGGAGGTCGGTGTGCATCCCGTTGAGGAGGCACAGTTCGTCCGCGTGCTTCGCGAGTTCGGGGAACAATTCCGAGATGTACAGGCCGCTCTTCCCGCTCGGCTTGAACTTGAACGGCGAGCCCATGAGCTTCCCGGCGCCGCCGAACCCGCCCCGGCGCGAGGGGGCCGGCTTGCCGTCGGCGGCGGTCAACTTCGGCTTGTAATCGAAGGTGTCCACGTGACTCGGCGCGCCGTCCATCGAGAGGAACAGGACGCGCTTCGCTTTCGCGGGGAAGTGCGACTTCTTGGGGCTGAGCGGGTTCGTGGCCGCGGCGGTGCCCTCCGCGGCGCGGGCGGCTTGCTCGTTCGCGAGCGCCGCGAACGCGAGGTAACCGAAGCCCGACGAGGTCGTTTTCAGCAGCGTGCGGCGCGAGAGCATGGTCCGGTTCCGTGTGTTGGGTGCTAGTTCCGGCGAACCCCGCCCACAAGGGCGGGGGTGGTTGCACGGTGAGTTGTGGCCCCGCTTTATCGGGGCGCCAAATGTCACTTCCGGTACTGGAACTCGGCGCTGGCGAACAGCGCCTGGCAGAACACGGACCACGTTTCGCGCTCGCGCCGCGTTGCGGGCACGCGGTCCTTCGCGAGCTGGGCGGTGTAGGTCTTCAAGAACTTCTCGGCGCCGGTGAGCTCCGTCCCGGTCGGCGGGCGCCCGTAGAAGCTCAGGTACGCCGCCCGGATGCGCTCCGTTTCGGTGGTCGTGTCCTTCATCAGCTTCTCGGCCGCGGCGTCGGCGGCGCGGATCACGAACGGGTTGTTCAGCAGGAACAGGCCCTGCGACGGAACGGTCGTCGTGGGCCGGTCCGCGGCGATGAGGCTCGGGTCCGGCGCGTCGAACAGCGCGAGCGCTTCGGGCAGGTTGTCCCGCACGATCGGGAGGTACACGCTGCGGTTCGTGTTCCGCGGGTCGTTGATCGCCTGCGCGACCCCGCCGCCACCCAGGCGCGGCGCCTGGAACGGGCCTTCCCCGGCCTTCGCCACCGCCGACCCGACCGGCGGTTTCTCTTGAAGCTGCCCGCTGACGGCGAGCATCGAATCGCGCATTGCTTCGGCATCGAGCCGCCGCGGGCTCATCCGCCACACGTACGCGTTCTCGGGGTCGGTCTCGTAGTTCTTCGGGTCGTTCTTCGAGTCCAGTTGGTACGTGTGACTCATCACGACCGCCTTGATGAGCTTTTTCACGCTCCACTTCTGTTCCACGAAGGTGAGCGCGAGGTGGTCGAGCAGTTCGGGGTGCGTCGGGGCCTGGCCCGCGGCGCCGAAGTTGTCCGCGGTCGGCACGAGGCCCGTACCGAACAGGTGCAGCCACACCCGGTTCGCCATCACGCGGGCGGTCAGCGCGTTGTCCTTCGACGCGATCCACTCGGCCAGTTCCAGGCGCCCGCTGGTGCCGTTCTTGATCTTTAACGGGGAGTTCGACATCACCTGGAGGGTGCCCCGCGCGACGCGCTCGGCGGTGGGCTTGTCCGGTTCGCCCCGGTTGTAAACGGGGCTGTCGGCGATGGTGGTGCTCCCGGCGCGGCCCCCGAACCCGCCCCCTTTCGGACCGAACCCGCCCGGACCGCGGCCGGCGGGCTTGTCGCGCACGCCCGCGGCGAGCAGCTTCGGGTTGCCCTCGGAGTCGAACGCATCGAGCCGCGCCCGGAGCAGCGAGACCTGCCCGCGCGGGAAGATCGTGCGGATGAAGTCGGTCGCCTCCGAGATCTGCTTGTTCAGGTCCTCGATCTGCTTCTCGATCCGCGCTTTCTCGGCCGCGGTGAGCGTGTCCGTGGTGCCGGCGGGCAGCCCGCAGTCCTTCGGGAGCGCGATCGTCGCCGAGGGGCGGTTGCTCTGGATGAACCGCACCGTGCCGTAGCAGGTTTCGGTGCTGCGGAAGATGCCCGCGAGCGCGTAGTAGTCCTTCGTGGGGATCGGGTCGAACTTGTGGTCGTGGCACCGGGCGCACGCGGCCGTGATTCCCAGGAACGCTTGCGTGGTCACGTCGATCTGCTCGTCCGCGACATCGAGTTCAAATTGCAGCCCGTTGTTCTCGTTCAGGTTCTTCGCGCCGATCGCGAGGAAGCCCGTCGCGACGATGCGCTCGGCTTTGACCTTCGGATCGCTGCTCGGCATGAGGTCGCCGGCGAGTTGTTCCTTGATGAACTGGTCGTAAGGTTTGTCGCTGTTGAATGCGCCGATGACGTAGTCGCGGTAGCGCCAGGCGTGCGGGTAGTTCATGTTCACGGTCTTGCCGGAACTCTCGGCGTAGCGCGCCACGTCGAGCCAGTGCCGCCCCCAGCGCTCGCCGAAGTGGGGCGAAGCGAGGAGCTTGTCCACGACCCGCTCGAATGCATCGGGCTTCGCGTCCGCAACGAACGCCTCCACGTCTTCGGGCGCCGGGGGCAACCCGGTGAGGTCGAGGTACACGCGCCGGATCAGGGTCCGCCTGTCCGCGTCACCGTTCGGCACGATCCCCTTCGCCTCCCACTTCGCGGCGACGAACGCATCGATCGGGCTCCGGATCTCGAACTTCGGGTTCCGGACCTGCGGCACCGGGTGCCGCGCCGGGGGCACGAACGCCCAGAACTGCCGCCCCTTCTCGATGTCGATTTCGTACTTCTTGGTGGCCGCCTTCCCCTCGCGCGGGTCCGGGGCGCCCATCTTCACCCACGTCTCGAAATCCGCGATCACGCTATCGGGCAGTTTCCCCTTGGGCGGCATCGCGAGATTGGGGTCTTTGGACTTGAGCGCCCGAACCAGCGGGCTGCGGGCGGGGTTGCCGGCCACCACCGCCGGGCCGCTGTCGCCGCCCTTGCGGACGCCGTCGCGGGTGTCGAGGTGCAGGTTCCCCTTGATTTTGTCGGCTTCGGCCGAGTGACACGAGTAGCACTTGTCAACCAGTATGGGGCGAATCCGGGTCTCGAAGAACTTGAGCTGGTCCGCGTTCGGCTTCTCGGCGAACCCGGTGCCCTTGGCCGGCGGTTCCTTCGCCGAGGGCTCTTTGGCGGGCGCATCGGGCTGCTTCTTCCCGCCCCGTTCGGCGAACTTCTGGAACTCGTCGGCGCTGAGGAACTTGTCGCCGTTGGTGTCGAAGCGCCCGAAGAGCGCTTTGACGGCGTCCGGATTGTCTTTCAGTTTGGCGTTGCGGGAAACGAGAGCGGAGAACTCTTCGAGCGACAGCTCCCCGTCCTTGTTGGCGTCGCCGAACTTGAACCCGGCCGCCGGGTCCGGCTGGCGGGCGCCGGCGAACTGCACGAGTAGCACCGTTCCGACCAGCAGAGCGGCCGTGATCGCGAAACGTGATTTCATTTGGCGACTCCGAGAGGTTCGGGGAACCTGCCTCGCGCAAACCCAACCCGCCAATTTAACCCGACGACCACCACCAAAGTTACACTCTCATCAATTTTTCCCAGTTGAGAAGATTGAAGGTCAGGGCTTGACAGCGCATCCGCCATGGTGGATGATTTATCCACCATGATGGAAGGTGCATCCGCTTTGAACCAGCGAATCGCCGGGCGCGTGCGACAACTCCGTTCCGCGCAGCGGCTTTCGCTCGACGCACTCGCGGAAAAATGCGGGGTGAGCCGCTCCATGATTTCGCTCATCGAGCGCGGCGAAAGCAGCCCGACCGCTGTGGTTCTGGAAAAGCTCGCAACCGGGTTGGGTGTCACGCTCGCGGACCTCTTCACCGTTCCCGAACCGGCCCGTTCCCCGGTCGCTCGGCGCGCGGACCAGCCCGAGTGGACGGACCCGGCTTCCGGGTACACGCGGCGCAACGTCTCCCCGCCCGGCGCGGCGCACCCGTTTCAGATCGTCGAAGTTCACTTCCCGCCCGGTGCGACCGTCGCGTTTGAAACCGGACCGCGGGACACACGCGTTTATCAGCAGATTTGGTTGCTCGTAGGCCGCATGGACGTTGCGCTCGGCACGGACCGCTACCGGCTGAACGCGGGGGACTGTTTCGCGATGCAACTCGACCGCCCGACCACGTTCCATAACCCGACGCGGTCGCCTGCGCGTTACGCGGTGGTGCTCGCGTCCCTTCCCTTTTCGCAACGATGAGCACACCAACCTGGCCCGTTCAGCGCCTCAGCGCCCTTGACGAGACCCAAATCGAAGCGCTCGCCGATGTGCTCATCGACTGTGTCGAGGGCGGCGCGTCGGTCAGTTTCATGCACCCGTTAGCGCGGGAATCCGCGGTCGCGTTCTGGCGCGCGGTTGCGGAGGGGGTGGCCGCCGGGACGCGGGCGGTGCTGGTGGCCGGGGACGCCGACGGGTTGTGCGGCACGGTTCAGTTGGTGTTCGATCTTCCCGAAAATCAGCCGCACCGCGCCGACGTGGTGAAGATGCTGGTTCACCGCCGGGCGCGGCGTAAAGGGCTGGGCGCGGCGCTGATGCGTGCGGCCGAAGATGTTGCTCGTGCGTGCGGGAAAAGTTTGTTGGTTCTCGACGCCGTAACGGGCGGCGACGGTGCCCGGCTGTACGAGCGGTTGGGGTGGGCCCGCGCCGGCGACATCCCGAACTACGCGCTGATGCCACACGGCGGGTTCTGTAGCACGACGTACTATTACCGTGCGCTGAGCCGCCCCCTTCGCGCTTGAAACTCGGGCATGTACCCGGCGAGGATGTCCCTTTTCTGACGAACCGTGACCGCACGGGAGGCGACACGTGACCCAGTTCCCGTGCGGTCGCGGCTCGTTGCATAAGCGACGCCATCAGCGGGTCCATGTCTGAGTAAATTCAACTGAAGAACTCACCTGCGGCACCCCCGCGCCCCTTGAAACTACTTCGGCAATCGCGGTTCGTTCGGGATGGGGCGTTCGCGCCGGGCTCGTGTATCAGTCCGCGACTACGACCCGCCGGTTCTGCACCGTCACGCGCCCCTCGGCGAGCAACCGGATCGCTTCGGGGTACGCTTCACACTCGGCCCGGAATACGCGCTCGGCAAGAACCTCGGGCGTGTCGGAATCCAACACGGGCACGCACCGCTGAACCACAATCGGCCCGGTGTCGTAGGTGTCGTCGGCGAAGTGGACCGTACACCCGGTCACCTTGGCCCCGTAATCGAGCACCGCGGCGTGAACGTGGTGCCCGTACATGCCCTTCCCCCCGAACGCGGGCAGCAGCGAGGGGTGGATGTTCAGCACCCGGTGCCGGAACTCGGCGGGAATCGGCAGCAGGTGCAGCCACCCCGCCAGGCACACGAGATCGGGCTCGAACTCGCGCACCGCGGCCCACACCTCGTCGGGAAAGCTCGTCCGCTTCGGGGCCGCGCGCACGACCCGCACGGGGAGCCCCGCGCGCTCGGCGCGGGTGACGCCGAACGCATCCGCCCGGCTCGCCACCACACCGACGACACGCGCGCGCAGCGCCCCGGCGGCGATACGGTCGATCAGGTTCTGGAGCGTCGTACCGCCACCGCTCAGAAGAGCCACAATGCGGATCGAGTCGGGCATGTCTTTGTTCTTGGGTGTTGATCTGGGGCGCCTGCTGTGTTCAGTTTAGCAAGAGCCCCGTTGAAACCACCGGTTCCCAGGTGCGACCCCATGCGCTGGTTCCTCTCCGGCCTCTGCGCCCTTCTGCCGCTCGCCGGTGCTGGTGCCGCCGCGCCGCCGAACGTCCTCATCGTCATCACCGACGACCAGGGCTTCGGCGACCTCGGCGCACACGGCAACCCGGTCCTGAAGACGCCGAAGCTCGATGCGTTCGCCAAAGAGTCCGCGTGCTTGAAACACTTCTACGTGTCGCCGGTGTGCTCGCCGACGCGGTCGAGCCTGCTGACCGGGCAGTACAACTACCGCACCGGCATCGTGGACACGTTCCTGGGGCGCTCGCTGATGCGCCCGGACGTGAAAACGCTGCCCGAGTACCTCGCGGCGGCGGGCTACCGCACCGGGCTGTTCGGCAAATGGCACCTCGGCGACAACTACCCGCTCCGCCCGGAAGACCGCGGGTTCCAAGAAACCCTCTGGTGCCGCGGCGGCGGCCTCGCGCAGCCGTCCGACCCGCCCCAGGTGGACCCCAAAACCGCCTACTTCGATCCCGCCTTGAAGCAAAACGGCCGAGACGTGCAGGTCGAGGGCTACTGTACCGACGTGTTCACCGACGCGGCCCTGAAGTTCGTGACCGCGGAGAGCCCGAAACCGTTCTTCGCGTATGTCGCGTACAACGCCCCGCACGCCCCTTACCAGGTGCCGGCCGACCTGGGGGCCAAATACGCGAAGCTCGATCTTTCCGCCGGCGCGTTCCCGAAGCTCGGGCAACCGTGGGCGGGGCCGAAGCTGAACACCGCCGACATCGCGCGCGCCTACGGCATGATCGAGAACATCGACACCAACTTCGGCCGGCTGATGAAGGCGCTCGAAGAGAAGAAGCTCGCCGGGAACACGATCGTCATCTTCCTGGGCGACAACGGCCCCGGCGGCGCGCGCTGGAACGCCGGCTTGCGGAACCGCAAGGCCACCGTGTACGAGGGCGGTATTCGCGTCCCGGGCTACATTCGCTACCCGAACGGGTTCAAAGCGCAAACGATCGACCCCGCGCTGGCGCACATCGACATAGTTCCAACCGTGCTGGAACTGTGCGGCGTGAAGACCCGCTCCCCCTTCGACGGCGTTTCCTTTACTGGGCTGCTCGCCGGGGAACAAAAGAAACGGGACCGCACGCTCTTCTTCCAGTGGCACCGCGGCGATCAGCCCGAGAAGTTCCGCGCCTTTGCGGCCCGCGGGCCTCGATACAAGTTGGTTCAGGCGAACGGCACCGCCCCGGACGCAAAGACCGGAGGGGGCTCGGGGGAATCCACGGGGGGGCCGCCCCGTAACTGGAAGCCGAAGTTCGAGCTGTTCGACCTCACCGCCGACCCGTTCGAAGAACACGACCTCGCCGCCGACAAGCCCGAGGAAGTTGCGAAGCTGAAGACGGCTTACGAAGAGTGGTTCGCGGACGTCACGAAGAAAGGCTTCGCGCCGCCGCGCATTGTTATCGGGAGCGAGAAGGAGAACCCGGTGCGGCTGAGCCGCCAGGACTGGCGCGGACCGGATGCCGGTTGGGGGCCGGACTCCGAAGGCTACTGGGAGGTGGAACTCGCGCGCCCGGGGCGCTACCAGGTGACCGTGTACGCCCCGGGAGCGTTCGACACCTGGAAGTTTCAGACCAAGACCTCTCTGAGAGGTAACGCAAAAGGCGAGAAGCCCCTGAAAGATAAAGCCACATTCGAGGCCGTGCTCGGGGCCGGGGAGAACCGGGTCTCCGCAACCGTGACGCTCGGCACGAAGACCCGGGGCGCGCACTACCTGGAGTTCGAGTACCTCGGCCCGAAAAGGTGAGCCGCTATCGCTTCCAGGGCTACCGCTTCGCCACGTCCACGAGCGCCCGCAGGGACGGCGGGCGGAACCGCTGCTTGTGCCACACCGCGCACAGCGACCGCGCCGGCGACGGCTTGCCCAGCGGGCGGTACGCGCACTGTTTGCTCGTGTCCGCCGTGGCCGCCATCTCGGGCACGATCGAAACGCCCTGCCCGGCCGCGACCATCGCCAACAGGGTCACGATCTGTTCGCCGCGGCACACCACCCGCGGTTCCAGTCCGCCCCGGTGGCACAGGCTCAGCACCTGGTCGCCGAAACAGTGCATGTCGTCGAGCAGGATGAACGGCTCCTCCAGCACGTCGGCCAGTTTCACCTCGGCCTTGGTCGCGAGCCGGTGGTTCGCCGGGAGCGCCATCACGAGGGGCTCGGTGAACAGCTTCTCGACGTGCAACCGGTCGTCGCGGATCGGCATCGCCATGAGCGCCACATCGAGTTCGCCCGCGAGCAGGTCCGCGAGCAACCGCTCCGTGAGGTCTTCCTTGAGTTGCAGTTGCACGTTCGGATGCTCCTTGCGGAACGCGGTCACCGTGCCGGGGAGCAGGAACGGCGCGACGGTCGGGATCGCCCCGACGCGGAGCGAGCCGCCCTCGGCGGAGTCGCGGACCGCGCGCTCGGCCTCCTTCACCGCCGCGAGGATGCCCTGCGCGTGCCCCAACAGTTCGCGCCCGGCGTCGGTGAGCACCACCTTCCGGCCCAGCCGGTCGAACAGCCGCCGCCCGACCCCGTGCGGCTTGCTCTCGAGCCGCATGATCTGTTCGCTGAGCGTCGGCTGGGTCACGTCCTCGCGCTCGGCGGCCCGGGTGAAGCTGCCCGTCTCGGCCACCGCGACGAAGTACCGGAGCTGGTGAAGTTCCATAGTCGCATCCGATGGGTTAAGCAATTGAGATTGCTATTACCATTTCTATCGCGCGCCCGTCCGGGGGGAAAGTTGCGGGCGCCGGTTGCGGGGGCGCCCGGAAATCGGGACAATCATCTGCGGAAGCGAAATCGGCGTCGCAGGCGAGCGAAGTGCATCACAGGACCATCCGGACCTCGGGGGCACCCATGTCGATCGAGGAAGCAGTTGCCAAAGACCTGGTCGGCGTGCTGTTCGTCACGTTCCTGTTCGGCGGGCTGGCGCTGTGGCTCATTGTGGCCACCGTTGCGGAGCAGTGGCGCAAGATCCGCGTGGCCGACCGCAACGCCGCGCTCAAGCAGGCGATGGTCGAGCGCGGGTACCGGGCCGATGAGATCGTGCGCGTGCTGAACGCATCGGGCGAAGGGCAATGATCGGGCGCTGCGTACACTGTCCGCATGAGCGATAACCCGTTCCGCGCCCTGCCCCCTGTAACGGCGGTTCTCGCGGCCCCCGCGCTCGACGGGGCACGCGACCACCACTCCGCCGCAACCATCACCGCGCAGGTGCGCGCCGCTCTCGATGCGATCCGCGACCGCATCCGGGCCGGCGAACCGGTCGCCGTGAGCGCGGACGCGGTTGCGGCCGAAGTGCTCGCGGCGCTCGGCGCCCACGGGGCGCCCGTCTTGCGCCCGGTCATCAACGCCACAGGGGTCGTGCTGCACACCAACCTGGGGCGCTCGCCGCTGCACGAAACCGCCGCACAGGCGGCGTACGAAGCGGCCCGCGGATATCTCAACCTCGAACTCGACCTGACCACCGGGAAACGCGCCTCGCGCCAGAACTGCGTGCGCGCGGGGCTGCGGGCCGTTACCGGCGCCGAATCCGCAACCGTCGTGAACAACTGCGCCGCCGCAACGGTGATCGCCCTGCGCGCGCTCGCGCAGGGCAAAGAGGTGATCGTCTCCCGCGGCCAACTGGTCGAGATCGGCGGGGGCTTCCGCATCCCCGAGGTGATGGCGGTCAGCGGCGCGACCCTGCGCGAGGTGGGCACCACGAACATCACGCGCCTGAGCGACTACGAGCGCGCCATCGCCCCGAACACGGCCGCGCTGATGCGGGTGCATTGCAGCAACTACCGCGTCCGCGGGTACACGAAGGCGGTCGAACTCGCGGACCTCGTCGCGCTCGGGCGCAAGCACAACCTCGTCGTGGTCGATGACGCGGGCAGCGGGCAGCTCATCGATCTCACCCCGTTCGGGCTCCCCGGCGAACCGCTGATCTCCGCGAGTTGCGCCGCCGGCGCCGATCTGGTTCTCTTCAGCGGGGACAAGCTCCTCGGCGGTCCGCAGTGCGGGGTCATCGCCGGGAAGGCCGAACTCGTCCAGCGCATCGAAAAAGATCCGCTCATGCGCGCCTTCCGGCTCGACAAGATGACCCTCGCCGCGCTGGAAGCGACGCTGCTCCTGTACCGCGACCCCAGGAGAGCCGCGCGCGAGGTGCCCACGCTCCGGATGCTGACCGCGCCGCTGGCGGAGTTGAAGCGCCGGACCGAGGCGTTCGCGGCCTGGGTCCGGGCGATCCCCGGGGTGAGCGCGGGCGTGTGGGAAGACGAATCGTTCGTCGGCGGCGGCTCGCTACCCGATGTGAGCGTCCCGACGATGGTGGTGGGTTTGAGCGCGGCGGACCTGAGCGAAACGGTACTCGCCGCCCGGCTGCGCACGGGAACGCCCGCGGTCGTGGCGCGCGTACAAGACGGGCGGGTGCTTCTCGACCTGCGGTGCGTGCCCGAGCGCCAGGAAGCGGAGTTGCTCGGCGCGCTGACCACGGCTTGCGCAC
>DASWYH010001003.1:0-2803 GCA_036405095.1 Gemmata sp.
GCGGGCGAACCCGGAGCGTCAGCGGCGGGGCGCGGTACGGCCAATGTGAAACACGGAACGGCCTGGGGCGAGCGGTGCGCGGAGCACGAGCACAATTGGCGCCCGCCCCCGGCCCGCTCCTCCGCACCCGCGGCGGCCCGAAACTGTTTGACCGGCGCGCCGCGGGCGTCTTATCATCGAGTTTGACCGGAGCCGCCTCTCACGTTCCGAGGGTGAAACCATGTCTGCTGCCGTGCGGGTCGTTGGGGTGTGGGCGCTCGTCGCGCTCGGCGCGGGGGCCGCACGGGCCGACGACAAGGACCCCGTCTTCGAGGGCAAGAAGTTCTCCCAGTGGGTCAGCGCGGTCCAGAACGACAAGTCCGCGCGGCAGCGGGCGCTCGCGGTCGAGGCGCTGGGCAAGATCTGGGTCCTCGACCCCAAAACGGACGCCCTGAGCCACGTTTCCGCGACGCTCCGCACCGACCCCAGTGCGGCCGTTCGGGCGCAGTGCGCCGTCGTGTTCGCCGGGCTGCGCGAAGCGGACATGTTGAACCACGGGGCGAAGCCGCTCATCGAGGTGCTCAAGACCGAGAAAGAGTCCCGGGTCCGCCGGGAGATCATCGCCGCGATGTCGAAACACCCGGCGGTGTGCGCGGCGGGTATCGAATCGCTGGTGCCGTCACTGAAAGACCCGGAGCCGGCGGTCCGGGCCGGCGCGGCCGAGGCGCTCGCGCAGGCCGGCGGGAAGGCGAAGGGCGCCGCCGGGCCGCTCACCGAACTCCTGAAGGACCGCGAAAAAGCGGTTCGCGCGGCCGCGGTGTTCGCGCTCGGGCGGATCGAGCCCGAGGCCGGGACGACCATCGCCGAGACGTTCGCAATGATGCTCGGCACCGAGAAGGAGCCCGACATCAAGCGCGAGCTGCTCACGTCCATCCGGCTGCTCGGCGAAAAATCCGCCGCGGTCGTTACCGCACTCGCAACCGCGCTCACCGACAAAGAGGACGAGGTGCGCCGGGGGGCCGCCCGGACGCTGGGGCCGTTCGGAACGGCCGCGGAACCGGCCGCCGAGGCGCTGTTCAGAGTGCTCACCACCGACCCGGTGAAAGACATCCGCGTGGACGCGGTGCGGGCGTTCGGCTCGGCTCTCGGGCCGACCGGGGTGAAGGCGCGGCTCAAGGACCTGCGCCCGCTGCTCGATCCGAAGCGGCAACCGGACTACGAGGTGCGGCTCGCGCTGGTCGACGAGATCGCCGCGCTCGGCTTCGAGCACCTGGGTGCCGACCTCGCGTCCAAGGACCGGGCGCTCAGGGCCGAGGCCGAGGAAACCCTGAAGGCGCTGCGGCTCCGGCTGTCCGACCCGCAGGTGAAGGTGCGCGAGAACGCCGGCATCGCGATCCACAAGATCGAGAAGAAGCCGGAGCCGAAAAAAGAGCCGAAGAAGGAACCGTGAACCCGTTCGCTCGCCCGGGGCGGCGCCCCGGGTTCCTGTTTCCGCGCAGATCTCGATGCGGGGCGATACCGCCCCCGAGCGCAGAGCAGCTCGATTCGTGGTGACAAAAAGCGGCGCGTCACGCCGGCACGAGTGTGCGCCGCCCGAGCCTCGCTAACCGAACCATTTTGCGCAACTGGCACGCAGGCCCCAATAGTCACTACCGTTGGCATTTCGCAACCCCTCCCATCTTCCCATACAGGCGCCCCATTCGCGCGAAGCGATACAACCCGGTTGACTTCGTTCAGGCCCGTTCTAGATACAGGATGAATTCCTGAATTCAGGTACCGCCTCACCCGCCCAGTTGTCATCGCATTGACGGTCCGGAGAGCCGTAGATGTCCACCCCGGGAACCCTATCCGCCGCTCTCGCGTTCGTGCCGAACTGGTGGCAAGAGTCCGCCGACCCGGCCGCGTTCGACGCGCTGCTCCTGAACTGGAGCCGGGCGTGTGCATGGCGCGCGGCCGGCTTCGTCCTGCCCGGCGAGAGCGGGGCGATCGTGAAGACGGTCCAGGCCGGGGCGCTGGTCGACGTGCCCGCGCCGCTCGAAGTGCCCGACGCACTGCGTCGGAGCAAGAACGGCGAGGCGACCGTGCTGTATTCGGTGCCGGGGACGACCGGGCGGGTGTTCGCCTCGGTCCAACCCGCCGGGCGCGGCACCGGGGTGCTGTGGGCCGAGAAGTTCCCCGGCAACCCGTGGACCGAGAACGATCGGGCGTACCTCGCACTCGTCGCCAAGACCGTCGAGCGGGCGCCCGCGCTGTCCGCGCTGGTCGGCCCGGTCCTCGACCCCGACCGCCTCTACCAGCGCCTCGGCGACGTGGCCGTGATCGCCGGGCGCATGGCGCACGACTTCGACAACCTGCTCCAGGGCATCATCGGGTTCTCGGACCTGACGCTGCCGCTCCTGCAACCGGGCTCGCAGCCGGCCACCTTTGTCGCCGAGATCGGCAAGGTGGGGCAGCGCGGCATCACGTTCACCCAGCAGTTGCACCACCTGAGCCGCAGCGGGCAGGTGAAGCCGACCCCCGGCGCGGTGGGGCTGGCGCTGACCAAAGAAGAAGCGCGCCTGAAGCTCGCGAGCCACGCGAACGTGCGGGTCGAGAAGGACCTCGCGCCGAACCTGCCGCCGGTCGCGGTGGAAGCCGGGCCGCTCCAGATCGTGCTCGGGCACCTGCTCGAGAATGCCGTCGAGGCGTGCCCGAGCGGCGGGGCGGTACGGGTCACCGCCCGCCCGGTCGAACTGAGTGACACCGACGCTCGCGGCTACCTGGGCCGCGTCGGGGTCGGCGGGCACCTCCAAATCACCGTCTCCGATACCGGTCCCGGCATCAA
>DASWYH010001004.1:0-2864 GCA_036405095.1 Gemmata sp.
GTCGGCGGGGCGGGATTGTGGGGCGGGTGGGTGAAATCAGCGGGTATACTCATTCAAGCAGAACGGCGCGGCACAGAGAACGAAAATCCGCGTTCCGGCGTCGAACCGGTACACCGAGCCCGATGCGGGGTTGAACGAGAACGGTCACGCGGCCACCATTTCACTCACGGAGACGACGATGGGTTCCACCAAACTGCTGAGGGCTCTGTGCGCGATCGCGCTCTTCAACGGCGCCCTCTATCTGTGCGTCAAGGAAGAGGCCGCCGCGGGCGAGAAGGACGATCTCGCGAAGCGGTACACCGAGGAGCTGCGCAAAGCGAAGGACTCGAAGACGCGGATCACCGCGCTCCAGGAACTGGGTACGCTCGCCCAGATCAAGAAGTCGCTCGCCAAGGACGCGCTGCCGGACATCTACAAGGCCGCCGAGGACAAAGACCCGGCGGTGCGGGCCGCCGCCGCGGAAGCCCTCGGCAAGGCCGATGAGCCCTACGATAAGGCCGGCGACGTGCTGCTGAAGCTGCTCAAGGACAAGGAGACCGGGGTCAAGATCGGGGCCGCAAAGGGGCTCGCCGCGATGGGACCGAGCGCCAAGGGCGCGATCCCGGCGCTGCGCGAAGTGGCGAAGGCGGAAGCCGGCGACAAGAAGAGCAAGCTCGGGGCCGCCGTCAAGTCCGCCGTGCTCGCCATCAACGGCTCAAAGAAGTAAGCGCTCAGATGACCGAGGTTCGTTTGTCCGACGGGTCGAACCGCGACTCCCTATCATAACGGCGCCCCACCACAGGGCGACATGGGAAGGAACGGGGGGAGCGTCGCCACTACGCTCCCCGATTCTTTTCCGCTTCGCCCTGATCCCCCCGAGGCTCTTCAATGGCTCCGCGGATCGCCGCTTGCTTGTTGCTGTTCGTTGCTCTCCCGGCTCGCGCCGAGCCGCCCGCACCGGCTACCCCGGTCCCGGTCGCGATGCTGATCGGCGACGGGGTGGGCGGAAAAGGGCCGGACATGATCGAGGAAACGCTGACCGCTTCGGGGTACAAGATCACGCGCGTCGATGCGGCCGACATCCGGGCCGGGAAGCTGAAGGACGCGAAGGTCCTGATCGTCCCCGGGGGGCTCAGCCGAACCCAGGCCACGGCCCTCGGCCGGGACGGGCGCGAGGTCATCAAGAAGTTCGTGACCGATGGTGGTGGCTACGTCGGCGTGTGCGCCGGGTGCTACCTGGCCAGCAGCCACTACGACTGGTCGCTGCACCTGCTCCCGGTCAAGGTGGTGGACTCGACGAACTGGGCGCGGGGGATCAAGCCGCTGGCGGTGGAACTGACCCCGGCGGGCAAGGAGGCGTTCGGGCGCAAGGACAAAGACCTGAAGGTGCAGTACCACAACGGTCCGGTTCTGGAGCCGATCAACGGTTCCGAAGGGAAGCTCATCTCGCTGGCCGTGTTCCGCGAAGAGCTGACGCGGAAAGGGGCGAAAGAGGGGTTAATGCTCGGCACGCCCGCGGCCGTCGCGGGGCGTTACGGGAAAGGGTGGGCGATCGGCATCAGCCCGCACCCGGAGCAAACCGAGGGCCTGCGGGAGATGCTCCCGTCCGCTCTCCGCTGGGCGCGCGAACTGCCGCCCGCGAAGTGACGGGGCTCCGGGTTGCGCTTGGTAGCCCGGATCATTGGTCTCGGCATCGTAGACCGAGTTGTGCCGAGACCAAGAACCCCTGGCCGCCAGCGCCGAACGAATCAAACGCAGCACTTCATTTTTGGGCACAATCGAGCGTCCCGATGACCTCTCGCGCGCTGGCCGCACCGAGCGCCGCGAGCGCCGCCGGGAGCGCGTCCGCAACCGTGGTGCTGGTGGTCGGGGAATAGAAGTTCGCGGTGCCGATCTGGACCGCGCTCGCGCCGACCACGAGGAAATCCATCACATCATCGATCGTCGCGATCCCCCCGACGCCGATCACGGGAACCGCTTTCAGTTGGCTGATGCGCCACACGGCGCGCAGTGCGAGCGGTTTGATTGCGGGGCCGCTCAGCCCGCCGCTGATGTTCCCCAGGATCGGCCTCCGCTTCCGCCAATCGACCGCCATCCCCACGAACGTATTGACGGCGCTCACCGCGTCCGCGCCGCCGTCGGCCGCGGCCCGCGCGATCACAGTGATGTCGGTCACGTTCGGCGTCAGCTTCGCGATGAGGGGCAACTCCGGGCACACCTCCCGACAGCGCCGCACGATGCGCTTGGTGAGCTCGGGATCGCTGGCGAAGTCGGTGCCGCCGGCCACGTTCGGGCACGAGAGGTTCAGTTCGAGTGCGGCGAGCCCGTCCCGGCTCTGGTGCACGCGAGCGGCCATCGCCACGAACTCGTCTTCGCTCTTGCCCGCGATGTTCCCGATGATCGCCGTCGGCAGCGTTTTGAGGTACGGCCGGTGGTGCGCGAGGAAGTGTTCGAGGCCGTCGTTATCGAGCCCGATCGCGTTCAGCATGCCGGACGCCGTTTCGACGGTGCGGGGGGGCCTGTTCCCGGCCCGCGGCGCGTTCGTCACCGTTTTCGGGATCACCCCGCCGAGCTTGGTGAAGTCCACGAACGGTGCCATTTCTTTGGCGTAACCGAAAGTGCCGCTGGCGACCAGCACCGGGTTCCGGAGCGTGAGCCGGCCCAGCGAAACGGACAGGTCTATCATCGGGTGCGGTTCCCCATGTCATTTCGCAACGGTTTGCGGCCCACTGTCAGGTTATAGGAGGTCCGCACGGGTTCATTTTCCGCCCGCAGCGCCGCACCGCACCGGGGACCCGAAGTGCCGCGCCCGATTGGGTGCCCGGCAGTGGCACCCGCACCCGCGCAGGGCGTTCACGGGCACACCATAAACGCCCTGTATCGCG
>DASWYH010001005.1:0-3625 GCA_036405095.1 Gemmata sp.
GTTCGGACGCAAGCGGGCAAACTCGGACCAGCGAGCGAAGCACCGCCGGCGAAATGAGCACGAGCGATGTGGGGCGAAAGGCGTGAGAGCGGCGGGGCGCCCGCGGTCCCCGGAGGAGATGGCCAGTTGTCGGAAGCGCGAGGTCCAAAAGAAGAGCCCGCTCGCCGTGCCGCTTATTTCGGATTTCGCGCTTCAAATTTCGTGCTTCTTGGGGCGGGGGGCTGACACGGCGCCCGCTTGGCGTATAAGAACCGAGTTCCGCTTGTGACAAACTTCACGAACTACGCATGAACCTGTTCGCGCTCAGTTCGACGCAGCAAGCCGGCGGGCAGATTGCCCTCGCCGCGCTGCTCGGTGTCGTCGGGTTCTTCCTCCTGCTGCCGCGCCCGCGGGGCCGGTTCGTGCCCGGGGGGATCGCGGCTCTCATCGCGAGTGCGGCGGTGCTCTCGGCGTGGGTCGTTACCACGTTCGGCACCCCGCTCCCGGATGTGGTCGGCACGGTCTTGTTCTACCTGTTCTCCGCCGGGGCGCTGGTCTTCGGGACCGTGCTGGTGGTGCAGAGGAACCCGGCCCGCGGGGCCATCGCGTTCGCGTTCGTGATCCTGAGCGTGTGCGGGCTGTTCCTGTTGCTCGCGGCCCCGTTCCTGATGGCGGCCACCATCATCATCTACGCGGGCGCGATCATCGTGACGTTCCTGTTCGTGCTCATGCTGTCGCAGGCGGGCGCATCGAACGAGAACGACCGCTCGCGGGAGCCCCTCTACGGGAGCTTCGCGGGGTTCTCGTTCGTGGGCCTGGTGCTGTTCGCGGTGTACCAGACGAGCCTCCCGGCGAGGCCCGCCGATCCCGAACTCCCGGCCCCACAAGGGCACCTCCTGGCGCAGGTCGTCACCGCCGAAGAGCGCGCCATTTTGGGCGACGTCGCGGCGCGGCTAGAGGAGGCGGAAAAGGTCTTCGACGGCGACACCAGCACCCGCCAATCGCGGGTCGGGCGGGCCGAAGAGTTCGAGAAGGTGTACCTGCCCATCAAGAGCGACCTGGCGCGGGTTGTCGGCGGTTCGTCGACGAGTGACGCGGCTCCGATCCGCGACGCCGCACACCTGGACGAGTTCGGCAAGATCGAGAACGGCTCGCTCCGGGTGCGGCTCGAGCGGGCGCCCGGGAGGCTCAACGGCGACGGGGCGGTGCTGTTCCGCGAGGACCAACAGGCCCGCGACGTGCTGAAACGTGCGGCGAGCGTCCGCACGCTCAGTGCCTCGCTCCGGGGCGAGGTCGATCGGATCATGGGAGCCGGGGTGCAGCCGGACGAGCGCGACGAGGGCCGCAACCCGACCCGCGACAGCGCGAAGGCGGCAGTGCGGCAACTCCGCAACGAGGTGCTTCTGCTCCGCGGGTCCGGCGACCTGCCGGCCAGCAACGTCCGCAACCTGGGGTTCGTGTTGTACTCGCAATACCTTCTGGCGATCGAGCTGGCGGGCACGCTGCTGCTGGTGGCGGTCATCGGCGCGGTCGCGATCACGCATCGGAAACGGGTGGGGGCTCCGGGGGAACCTACGGGAGGTTCCCCCGCCCAAAGGTGGGTGGGGGAACCTGTGGGGGCGCCCCCCGCTCAAACGGAGGTTGCCAAGTGATCGTCACCCTCTGGCACTTCCTCGCGGTCGCCGCGGCGCTGTTCGGCATCGGTCTGGTGGGGTTCCTTACCCGCCGGAACCTCATCACGATGTTCCTGTGCGCCGAAATGATGCTCCAGGGCGTCGCCATCAACTTCGTGGCGTTCGCCCGCTACCACGGGAACCTGGACGGCCAGGTCTTCGTCATGTTCATCCTGGCGGTTGCCGCGTGCGAGGCCGGGGTCGCGCTGGCTTTCTTCGTCACCCTGTGGCGCCGGCAGCGGTCGCTCGACTCGACCGACCTCCAGGAGCTGCGTGAGCTGGGCACGCCGATCGCCGGGGACATCGATCCGCTCGTTCGGGTGCCGGTTGAACCGGACCCGGTGCTCACACCCGCCGGCGCGCGCCCGCAGCCCGTGGCGACCGCCGAGGAGGCCGCACGTGTCGGACCCGATCGGCCTCGCCCTCATCGTCCTGGCACTCCCGTTGTCGGCGAGTCTGCTCGCGGCGCTGTTGGCGTTCACCCCCCTGAAGCGGTTCGCGCACGTCCCGCTAATCCTGGCGTGCGGCACCGCGGCCGTCCTCGCGCTGGTGTTGCTGCTCCGAGTGATGGACAGCGGCACCGGGGTGAGCGTCTCCGAGCCGCTCACGTGGTTCGCGGCCGGGCACCTCAAAGTGAACTTCACGGTCACCGTGGACCCGCTCTCGGCGATGATGCTGTCCATGATCACGTTCATCGCGACCTGGATCGCGCTGTTCGCGAGCGGGTACATGCACGGCGACGGCGGGTTCGGGCGGTTCTTCGCGGTGATGTCGCTGTTCGTATTCAGCATGTGCGGGCTGGTGCTCGCGAACAACTTCCTCCTGCTGGTCGGGTTCTGGGAGGGGGTCGGGCTCTGCTCGTACCTGCTCGTGGGGTACTACTTCGAGAAGCCGAGCGCGGCGGCGGCGGCGCGGAAAGCGTTCCTCGTCACCCGGATCGGCGACACCGGGTTCCTGCTGGGCATCTTCCTCCTGTGGAAGCTGGGTGGGTGGCACACGGACCTGAACCTGCTGTTCGACCACATCCAACAGCACCGCCCGGAGCAGTGGCAGCTCACCCTGGCGTGCCTGCTGCTGTTCTGCGGGGCCGTTGGGAAGAGCGCGCAGTTCCCGCTCTACGTGTGGCTCCCGGACGCGATGGAAGGGCCGACCCCCGTCAGCGCGCTGATCCACGCGGCTACAATGGTCACCGCCGGGGTGTACCTGCTCGCGCGCTGCTCGCCGCTGTTCGCGATGGCGCCGGACGCGCAAATCGCGGTGTCGTGGATCGGCGGGATCACGGCGCTCCTGGCCGCGTTCATCGCGCTCGCACAGACCGATTTGAAACGCGTTCTCGCGTACTCGACGGTGAGCCAGCTCGGGTTCATGTTCATGGCGCTCGGGACGAGCGGCACCATCTCGCCCGCGTTTGCGGTGAGCGCGGCCATGTTCCACCTGTTCACTCACGCCTTCTTTAAGGCGCTGCTGTTCCTCGCCGCCGGGAGCGTGATGCACGGGATGGGCGGGGTGATCGACGTGCGGCAGTTCGGCGGGCTGCGGAAGGTGATGCCGACGACGCACCTCACGTTCCTGTGCGGGGCCGCGGCGCTCGCCGGGGTGCCGCTCCTGTCGGGCTTCTGGAGCAAAGACCTCATCCTCGAATCGCTGATCTCGGCGAGCGAAACCGAGAGCCCGTACACGGCGGGCTACTTCGCGCTGTTCATTGTGGCCGGGTTCACCGCGTTCCTCACCGCGTTCTACACGTTCCGCGCGTACTTCCTGACCTTCTGGGGGCCGGAGAAGATCCCGCACGAGGCCGGGCACCACGCGCACGAGTCGCCGCCGTCGATGACGCTCCCGCTGATGGTGCTGGCCCTGGGGGCCCTGGCGGTCGGGGCGGTGGTGGAGCCGTTCACCCACTGGTTCAGCGACTTCGTCGGCGGGGCGTCGAGCATCGCCGGCTCCCGCGGGCTGACCCCGGCGAAGGAAGTGGC
>DASWYH010001006.1:0-1857 GCA_036405095.1 Gemmata sp.
CGTGCGAGCTCGCCTCGGGCGAAGGGCGAGTCAACTTCGGCGCCGTGTCGGCTGTCTGGGCCATTCTGTGTATCCGCGTGCGAAAGTCGTGGTTGCCGGGGGGTGCGCAGTTCTTGCGCCGTCCGGTTCGCCCCACCGGCAGGACAGGCTCACTGGTAGGCGCAGGCCGCGCGACGCGCTCGCGCCAGTTGGACCCTCACCGGGATGTGCGTTACCGCCGCGCCGCCCGGATTACAGTTGGGGTGACGGCAGCCCGAAGCCGATCGGCACGGAGTCGTACCTCGCGGAAATGCGTGGCGGAATGCTCGGCCGTGTCGGGACCGCCGATGGAACGCGCGCAGGCGTGAGTGGCGGCATACACGCCACCCAGGAACTCGGTCGCGCTCAGCCCCTTCAACAGCGCCAGAACGGCACGGTCCGGCGGGTCGCGCGGCGCCTGGACGGCGTCCCAGATGCGCGTGACGAGTTGGCCCAACAGCCCGCGCCCTCCGGTGGGGCGCTCGCCGAGCGATTCCAGCCGGTGCGTGAGCGCCTCCTGGCGCGCCTGTGCATCGGTGCGCTGCTCCTCCAGCAGGGCACGCACGTCACGGTCGCCGCTCTCGTCGGCCAGCGTCTGGAGCAAGCCGGCAAGCTCCTTCTCCACCGCCCACGCATCGTTCAGCAGGTGGGCCAGCCGCGCGCGAAGGTGGACGTCACGCTCTTCGGGCGCGAGCGGCGGCACCTCCGGTAGCTCAGTGGTAGGCGCCAGCGCGTCTGTGGCGGTTGGGGGCTCGGTCCCGCCCGCCGGTGGCGCGCGCAACTCGCTTACCGCGGCGCGGAACTGGTCCAGTGTGGCCTCGGCTTCGGCCGCCAGGATCGCGAACTCGCCCCGCGTTTCGGACAGCCACTCGCGCATCCGGTTCGCGCGCTGTTCGGCTTCTTCAACCCCTTCGCGGGAGCGGTCCACTTCGGCCCGCGCCGCTTCGGCCCGGCCACGCACCGATGCGGCGGCCGCGTCCACGTCGGCGAGCACCCGCCGGGTCGCGTCGGCGTCGGCACGCGCGAACGAAACCCGCGCCTCCGCCTCCCGGCACCGCTCGACGGCCTCCTCGGCCTCCCGGCGCGCGGTTGCCAGTTCGTCCCGTGCTGCCGCGAGCTCCGCGCGCAGGGCGGCGACCGCGTCGGCCTCGGCCGCGAGCTGCGCGGGCGTCTTTTTGCGCACCCGGCTGCGCGGCTTCGCAGCGCTCGCGCGGGCCGCTTTGCGCCCGCGGCCCGTTGGGGCGGGCGGTGTTTCCGTTACGGTCACAGGTTCATCAGGCATCGGACGTCTCACACGGGGGCTCTCCCGACGGCACGAGTCAAGGGCAAACCGCGTTCCGCAGGGCGGCTGATGATTCTCCTGACGCGCGCGCATCCGAAAGCGGCATTTCGGTTGCAGCGGATGGCAAGACGTTGTGCCCACACACGCTCTCAACTCGCTCACGGAGGGTGCGGTGTCCGAACTCTGTGCCGCTCGTCCGGGGTGCCCGCCGCGCCTGGTTCTCGTCGGGATCGCCGCGCTCGCTTGCGCGCTCGTCGCGCCGCTCGCCCCGTTCTCGTTGCAACCGGCACCGAAACCGCCGGCCCCGCGACCGGCGGGGAGCGACTGGCCGATGGCCGCAAAGGACTTCGCGAACACGCGGTACAGCGAGCTCGACCAGGTCAGCACCGAGAACGCCAGGAACCTGACGCTGGCGTGGAAGTTCGACACTGGCGTCCACCGCGGTCAGGAGGCGGCCCCGATCGTCGTCGGCGACACGATGTTCGTCGTCACCCCGTGGCCCAACGTGCTCTACGCGTTCGACCTGACCAAACCCGGGCCGGCGGTGAAGTGGAAGT
>DASWYH010001007.1:0-8609 GCA_036405095.1 Gemmata sp.
GTGCCGGAACGCGAGCCGGTCTTGAAAACGTGCAGGTTGAGGGTTCCGCCGTTCGCCCCGATCAGACCCAGTGCGAGGCTGTTGCCGCTATTGCCCGACTCCCGTCCGATGTAGGCGTCCATCGTGCCGCTCGTGCCGGGGAGCAAGTACGTGGCCGCGTTCGTGCCGGTCGCCTCCACGCCGACGTTGCCGGTGTAGGTCGCCAGCGCGTTCAGGGTGAACCCGAGGACGTTGGTGTAATAGCCCAGGTTGGTCGCGAGGTTCGCCGTGCCGATGCTGTTCAGCGTGACCGTGTCTCCCGTCGCCGGCGCGCCGCCCTGGTAGTTGGCGGCGAGGCTGGCGTCGGTCGAACTGGTGGATGTCCAAGTGGTGTCGGCCATGTGTGTTATTACCTCAGGAGCAGGGTCCAGCCGCCCGCGTCTTGGGAAAGGATCTCGGTCACGCGCAGGTCAACGGCCGTGCCGCCACGCTGGCGGGGGACGCTGACGGAGTCCCCTTCCTTGCTGATGCTCGTGCGCCCGAGCGTTTCGTCATTCGCGATCGCCACGGTGATGTGATGTACCGCGACGCCGGTGGCCGGATCGAACTGAGGGGGAAGGCGGTCCACCACGGCACTGATTGTGACCGGCTCGCCGTGCAGCGGCTTGTACGTGATGACCTCGGCGAAGTCGTCCGCGTTGCAGAACACATTGGCGAAGTCAGTGGCGAGCGTGTCGTCGAGTCCCATTCGATACCTCAGATCCGTTCGTGCTCGTAGCTCCCGCCCCGGCGGTTCCGCTCCTCTTCCATCCGCCGCATCGCGACCGCGTTCCCGCGGCCCCACCAGTTTTCCCGAACCGGCCCCTGATGCGCCACCAGCAACGGCAGGATCTGCCGGTCCCCCGACCCGCCCCCGGCCCAGCGGTGCATGAACCGCGTGTCGTAGTTCCCCGCATGACGCCAGCACGAGTCGAACAGCGGGCGGTGCGCGGCGTTAACGTCCCGCCCGTGGAACAGCATGAAGAAACCGGCGACGTCGGCGTCGTCGACACGTTGCGTAGCCGCGTCGGCATCGGCCAGGCCGTCGCACAGCGTGCGGGTGGCGCCGTACAGCGTCCCCGCGACCGGACGCGCGTTCGCGATCCGGTCGGCCCAATCGGCGGGCGGGATGATGTCGGCGTCGAAGGCGAGCACCCAGTCGCCCATCGGCACCTTCCCGGCGTCCACCGCCTCGGACAATGCGGCGCCCTTGTTGAACGCGGCACCGTCCCGGGTGAAGGCGTCCGTCATGTGCACGCGCACGCCGGGGCGGTCGACGCACAGGGCGAGCGTGGCCGAATCGTCCGGGGTCGTGACGACGCACAGCGACGCCAGGCCGGCCGCCCAACGATCGATTCCACTGGCGAGGCGGTCCGCGAAGTCGACAGAGCAGGTGATCCCGTGGATGGTCATGCGTTCAACCGCAAGTAATCGGTCGGGTCGGTCGCGCGGTCGGGGAGGGACACCACCCGCTGGAGTCTGCGCGACCTCGCGACGGTCAATTCGACGAGGCCGGTGTTCGTTCGGCTGTACTGGTCCGCGTTCTCCGCGTCGTCTATGCCGTTGAGGTTCAGGCACCCGCCGCACCGCCGGCAGGCGTAGTCGTACTGGTGGCGGAAGTCGTCCTCCAATTTATCCAACCACCCGGGCTCCACCGGGACGCCCAACGCCTTCCCGTTCGCGCGGGCGTGGGCGCCGGCGATCTCGCACGAGTACCCGCCCAGCGTCTGCCAGTCCGGGACTTCCTGCATGACGACTGCAGACCACTTGATGTCGTAGGTGCACCGGTCGACCAGCCGCCAGAGTTCGGTATCGTCCTCCACGAAGTCCCCGGCCGCGACCATCACGGAGGCGTGGCGGCTCCGCTTGTCCGCCCCGTAGACGTGCGCCCACGGCACCTCCCGTCGCATCTCCGCGGCGGCGGCGGCGCACCCGTGGGCGACGAAGTTGAACCGGCTGGCCGGCCCGAAGTGGCGGCGTATCACCTCGCCGTGCCCGTTGATGTTGTTCGTCCACAGCCCACGGTTCGGCTCGGGCAGGTGCCGCGCCAGGATGCCCGCGTACTCCGGAAAGTCTTTGGCCACGCACGGGTTGCCGCCGAAGATCGCGAGCACCCCGTTCTCCCGGAGGACCCAGTCGCGACAGGCGAGTACCGCCCGCTCGAATTGCGCGGGCGTCATGTCCGGCTTGCGATGCTGCGCGAGCATGCGCGTGCAGTTGGCGCAGGACAGGTCACACCGGCTGGTAACGTCGATCTGGATCGTCCGGTTGAGTTTCTTCGTGGGGATTCTCATCGCACCCGTTTCAGCCAGCTCGAATCGCCGAACACCATGTCCGGGACCCCGATCACGTCGTCCACAGCGAACTTGACCCCGGGGTGCGACGCCCTCCCGTAGTCGTGCCCGGCGATGATCCCGCCAGGCTTCACCCGCATCTGCCACGCGAGCAGGTCCTTGACGACTTCGACGTACCGGTGATCCGCGTCGAGGTACACCACGTCCAGCGACCGGTAAGCGAACCGCCCCGCCGCCACCGTGCTCGCCGCCCGGATCGTCACGACGCGGGGGTCGCGGCCGGGGCCGGCCGCGTAATCCGCCCGCGCCGCTTCCATGTCTGCACCGCTGGCGAGGTCGTCCGGGTCGTACCCGCCGCGCCACTCGTCAACACAGTACAGGGTGGCGAACTTGCCCGACGCGAGCAGTTGCGCCGCGCCGGCACCGCGGAATGTGCCGACTTCCACGCCGACCAGCGGACCGGCCGGGAGTGCCGCGATGAAGGCGTCGAGGTCGCCGGGGTGTCGCAGGGTGGGTAGGCTCACGACACCGCCTCCCGCAGCCGCCGAGACGCCTGCATGTGCTCGACGATCGGTTCGCCCTCGTGCGCCATCGTGTCGAAAATCTGGGTGTAGTTGGGCGGAAGGTCGGACGTACGCAGCCCTTCCGTCGCGTTCACCGCCGCCTGGAGGCTGAGTTGATCCCAAACGTCCGGGTTGACCGTGCACAGCCGGCACCACTCGTCCACCAGCCGGTCCGCAGCGGGCGTCGGGGCGAAATAGCACGTCCCGCTCAAGAGTTCGTGTCCCTCCCGCCAGTGTGCCGCGAAGTCGCAATCGAGGCGGTTGAACAGTACTGGTTCCCGCCGAACCCGCGCGTCGGCGTCCAGCCACACGACCGGCTGTCCCGGGTGCCGCACGCGCGCCTCGCGGACGTATTCAGCCTTGCGGGCGCAGTTCCGCACCCACGACCCGTGCGATTCGATCTGTCGGACGTCGCGGGGGAGTCCGAACCGGTCGAGGGTCGCGACCAGGCCGGCCGCTTCGCGTGCGTAGATGGGGGTGAAGAACGACGCGAACACCGGCCGCACCACCCGGCGCAGGATCACGCCCCGGGTGCGGAAGTGCGGGGCGAGCAGGTTCAGGAACACCGACCGCTCCCACTCCCACCGGGCCGGTTCGCGGTTTTCGCCCGCGGCCGCGCCGTCGAAATCGAGCGTCCCGCGCCAGTCCGCCCCGTACACGTCGATCTCCGTCGCCCCCCGGCTTGCAGCGTAAACGATAGCGGACAGGCCGGAAAAAGACGTCCAGGAGTATTCGGCCGGGGCGGCGTCGATGTAGCGGGCCTGGTCGATGATCTCGCCCGGGTATCGCGGCACGTCCGTATCGAGCGTCCCCCACGTCTCCACGCCCGTCACGAGCAGCGGGGGGACGCCGGTCGACGCCGACACGACGGCGTGGAAGTGGTCCCGCACCGGTTGGGGGTCGGTCGCAACCCACACGTCGACCGGGTGTCGGGTGGCGGCGCGGTTCACGCCGACCACGAGGTCGTACCCGGCGCGGCCGGGGTAGAGGTCGAGGCAGGGGCCGGGGTTGAGGATCGCGGCTCTCATGGAGTCTGCGGGCAACGGCCCGGCGGGGTGTGCAGCCCCGCCGGGCCGGGAAAGGCGGCGGAGTGCGATCAGAACACGTTGAGCGAGACCTTGCCGACCGTCGCGGCCGAAGCAGCGGCTTCGCCGCACCGGCCGGCGCGGGTGTACGCGGTCGAGGACGTGCTGGTCAGTTTGCTCGTGGAGGGGTTCCAGTAGAGCACCTGACCGAGCGTCCACGCCTGCCCCGTGGTCTTGTCGAGCTCGTGCACGCCCTGCACTTCGAGCTCGCCGGCCGAACCGTTGGCGATGTCGGCGACGGCGATCCCGATGATGCCGGACGTGCCGGTGACGATGCGGACGACGGTGCCGCTGGCGATCGTCGAACCGGTCGCGTTGGTGTAGGGCACGCGCTGGCCCTTGTGAACGAACGAGTTCATGGGAGGAATCCTTTGTTTGGAGTTGTTTCGATCGGAGGGGGAGCGGCCGGACCGCCGCCACGATGAGGGCGGACCGGCTTAAGTGGTCAGGTCGATCAGGCGCCCGGGTTCTTGGCGACGCCGCGGTAGTCGAGCGCCTTGGCGGCGACGGTGTGCCGGACGGCGAACCGGACGTCGTCCGTGTCGAAGTCGGTCTCCTGCTTGAGCACCGGCTCCGGCTCGTCCTGGAGGAAGCACACTTCGACCGTCTCCGCGACGCCGGCGCGGTGGTCGGCGAACAGGTACCACGCGGTCGCGCTGTTGCTGTCCAGTCGCGGGTTGGCGACGACGGTGAACTTCCCGTTGTACGGGTTGGGCACGTCGTTGCTCTTGGCCGGGTCGACCTTCGAGCCCACGAACTGCTCGGCGACCGTCTTGAGGGCGACGGGGACGATGAGGAACTTCGGCTCCACGCCGATGTAGGCGTCCGCCTGGATGCCCTTCTGCACGAGCATCAGCTTCTCCGTCGCCGCGACCGTGGTCACGGTGATGCTGCCGACCAGCCCGGAGCCGGCGACGAGGTTTCCGTGGCCGGTGCCCTGGGCGCCGGTCGACTTGGTGAACGACGGGGTGGTCGAGTTGAACAACGCACCGCCGGTCGCGCCGAGCGTGGCGTTCGCGGTGATGATCGTGTACGCGACGTCCTCCTCCTTGCGCGCCGCCGCCAGGCCCTGCTTGCGCGGGACCTCGGCGAAGGCGTTCATGTCGTCGTTGACCAGCACGCGGCGGGTGAGAATCACGCCCCCCGCGTACTCGGCGAGGGCGTATGTCTCCTTGGAGTCGGCCAGCGTCACGTAGTTGATCGGCTTGCCCTCGGTACGCGCCGTCAGGCTCGGCACCTCGGACAACTGGACGCGGTTGATGTTCTTGAAGTCCGGCGCGGTCGCCCGCTTGGCCCAGATCGTCCACGTCCGCGGGGCTTCGACGTAGGCCGCCTGGAGCGTCTTGTTCTGCGCGTCCAGGAGGATGTTGTCGAAGTCGCCGGTCGACTGCGCGAGCTGCGCGACCTGCGGGTAGTGCCGGCGGAGTTCGCGCTTGCCGAGCAGGTCGGCCAGCTTGGGCCGGCTCAGCATGTGCACCTCGTCGGCCGGGGCGCCCAGCGCGATCAGGTAGTGCCGGTACATGTCCAGCACGCTCAGGCCGGCGTACTTCGTCGCCATCTCGTGCGACTTGCGGCGGACGGCGGCACCGTCCCCGTCGCGGCGGATGCGGCCGAAGGCGTCCGTCTCGTAGAAGGTCGGGGTGTTCGACCGGATCAGGATCGCGTCGGGGATCGCCTGCGCGAGCATCGCGACCTTCCGGTCCTCGCCCACGCGGACGCTGCCGACCGCGCCGGCGACCGGCTTGCACGACTCCTGCAGCGCCTTGAGGTAGCGCGTGCGGGCCTTCGTCACGTCGTCACCCTCCGCGATGGCGAGCTGGATGACTGCCTTGTCGACGGTCAGCGTGTTGCCGAGCTGCTGGAGCTGCGCGACGCGCTTGCCTTCGAGGGCGAGGAACTCGTCGCCCGCGTCGGTCGTGACCCGCTTGCGGGCCGACATCTGCGCCGCCGCAGCCTTCGGGTCGGGCTCGGGGGCGGCTTCGAGCTTGGCCCGGAGCTCGCCCTTCTGGTCGTCGGTCAGGGCGTTGAAGAACGCCTTGGCGTCGTCGTCGCTCGCGCCTTCGGCCAGACCGAGGGCGCGGAGCGCGTCGTTCATCTTCGGATCGTATTCCATGAGGCTTTTCCTTTGGAGTTGGGCCGCGGGCTTCGCCGCGGCGGTTTTGACTTGGTTCGGGACACTCCCCCCCTGGGCACTGAGCAGGCCGCGACTGTTAGCGGCCGGGTTCGAGACGAAGTCCACCGCTTCGACGGCGTCCACCCGGGCGAGCAGGGCCGTCACGTTGCCCTGCGCGTCCACCGCCTCCTCCACATCGAACCCGATGACCGCCGACAGCCCGAGCCCGAGCGGGTCGGTCTGCGCCTTGCGGATCAGGTAGTCCTTCACGTTGCCCAAGCCGGGGAGGACTTCGGCATAGGGCATGATGTGGATGTCGCCGCGGAGGCACGCGCCGTCGATGCGGAGGTTGCGGACGTACCCCACGTCCGTCCCCAGCGTCTCTGGCGACGCCCCGTCGTCGTCGATCTTCGGATGCGTGAACCTTGCCGGGACGCCCTCCGGACGGGCGTTGACGAGGTCCCGCACCTGCTCCAGCGTCCGCAGATCGATCGAGAACCCGTGCCCCTTGGCCGGGCCGATCGTCATGACCGCGGCACCGGTGATAACGCCGGCGCCGGCGTCGACCTGAATGCCGGTGGCCGGGGTGGACGTGCGGAGAGAGACAACCCGCCGCTCGGCGGTTCCGGTGGAGAGTTGGGTTTTCATGGTGGTTACTTCGGGTTCAGGGGGATGCTGGTACGGCGCCCGGAATTTGAAGAAAACGTGATCGCGTCGGCGGTAAAGAGTAATCCCACAAATTCTTCCCGCCCTTCGAACCGCGAGCCGTGCCCCTTGTCAACGTACGCAATTGTCATGTGGGGGTGGTATTCCGGGTAATCGTTCCGGTGGGGCAAACCGGACAACACCTTGTTCAGTTTTACAAGGTCGGGACTGTGCACCTCCGCGAACACTACATCGAAGGGCTTATCCTCGCGGCTGAAGACGCCCACCCTACCGAGTGTTACCGTCGCCCTCCCTGCGTCGGCCATCACCGCCTTCACCGGCCCGACGTCTCCCGTTTCCAGCCCGTAGAGCACGGTCACATGAGGTTCCGTCTCCCGCCCGTACTCGCTGTCATCGCGATAGAGAAGGTCATCGGGAATGAGTTGCCGCCCCAATTCCATCACTGTCGAGCGGAGTGGTTCCGGCACTTCCACCTGTGTTGAACTGGAATCGTATACCGCTTTTGCTGCCAATCTCGCGTCGGGCGCGAACCCGCCGGCAGTCACGTTGTCGATCGGGACTTCCCCGTCCTGGAGCGGCGGGGGCTGGATCGTCCCGGCCCCGTCACCGTCCGTAACGGGCGGGGTCTCGAAGGCGTCGCACAGGTGGTCCGGGGAGACGGTCGCGTTGTAGGCAGTGCACATCCCCACCGCGAAGTGCCGACACCCGTCACAGCGGGTTTCGGGCACCATAGACAGGCGATAATTCGGGGGTCGATCCACTGCCGCTGCGAGTTCGGCTAGACTCTTAGCGTGAAGACCTTCCTTCGCCGTGGCGGCCTCGTCATTCTCGTCGTCGTCCTCTCCCCTGTCGCCCTTCTCGGTGGGTGGCGGGGCGTCGACCGGTTGTTCACCCTGATTGCTGACGCCTGGTGATGCGTCCGCACCCGGCGGGGCGAGGGTGATCGGCTGGCGGACGTTGCCGCCCTTCGCCCACGCTGCCCGCGCCGCCTCGCTCATCGGGGGCAGGCCGTGCCGCTGCCGGAATGCTTCCTCGTCTTCGACCTGGGGTGTCACCTCGCCCGCGCGGACGGCGACGCCGTACACGTCGGCTTCCGCCCGCATCCGTTCCAACTCCGGGTCGGGCCCGTCCGCGACGACGGGCGGGGGTGTGAGCTTGGACTTGGCGTCCGCGTACTTCTGGGTGGCGTCGGCGTCCACGAGCTTCGCGTCGACCACCTCGGGGAGCGCGATGCCCTTTTCGGCCGCGTCGGCGTTCTCCGATTCGATGTTGCCCCACACGTCCTCCAGCCGCCGCCCGCTGGTGGTCGCAACCACCTCCGTCCGGTCCATCACGCGGAGTTTGATCGCCTTCTCGTAGGCGTTGATTTCCTTCTCCGGGTCAATCCACGGGGGGGCGGGCGCTACGTATTCCACCTGCTGATACCGCTCGGGGTTCAGGGCGAAATCATCGGCGTCGAACTCCGCGAGACCGTCCAGCCGCCCCTCCATCACGGCGAGCGTCACGAACAGCCCGTAGATCGGCAGCACCTGCTTATGCGCAAGCCACTCTTGGAGCGGCTCGAATTCCTTCCGGTCCTCCAGCATGTCCTGCCGGGCCGCACTGTAGTTCGACTCGCTCTGCCGCGCCACCTGCCCGTAGGACAGGCCGACGCCGGCGCCGATCCCCCGCACCTTCGCCTTCGTGAACGGCTCGTACTGGTTCCCCGGGCTGGACGGAATGAACGGCTCCACCTCCTCGCCAGGCGCCAGGTGCGGGACCATGCCCGGAACGAAGTCGAGCTCCGTCATGCCCGACGCCGTCGTCCGATCGTCGCCCGTCGCGGCCGGTACCATCAGCGGGCCGTTCCCCGCGTTGCCCGCCGTGGTCT
>DASWYH010001008.1:0-1724 GCA_036405095.1 Gemmata sp.
CCGTGATCCCGTTCGGGGCGCTTCAGCACACCATGCACCACTCGAACAAGTGGGCGCCGCTGCTGATGCTCGGCCTGGCCGTGCCCCTGTTCTCGTCCCCGCTGCCGGGGATGATGAAGATCGGGCTGATGTTCGACCACGGGAACAGCATCGGGGCCGCGTTCGTGCTGTTCGCCATCGGCATCGGCACCAGCCTGGGCACCCTGGCGTGGCTGACCGCGGACTACGGCCGGCGGCGCGTGGGGCCCTGGTTCCTGACGTATGTGCTGGTCGTCGTCGGGGCCGGGTACGCCTGCGACGCCCTGCTGTACGACAAGCGGAAGGCCGAGGCCGACCACACGCACGCGTTCGACGACTACTCCGGCCCGTACCCGACCGGAACGCCGGGCCTGGCGCTCACCACGCTCACCGAGTTGGAGGAGAAGTTCGGCCCGCTGGAGCGGCCGGCGGTGTACGGGCTCCTCGGGCTGCTCGTGTGCGGGGTGGCGCTCCGGCGGCTGAACGCGGGCGGCCGGGTCGAGCGGTGGCTCACCGCGCCCCCGCCGGCCGCGGGTCCCGGACGGGTGTGGGACGTGCGGATCTCGGGTCCGGTCCTCGGCGGGATCGGCCTGGTCGGGCTGATCGCGTTCAGCGTACTCGGGGCCTACGTGTACTACCCGGACCGGGACCAGTGCATGGACCAGATGTTCGCCGTGTACGCCGACGCGGCCGTGGCCGTGAGAACCGGGAAGGCGGAAGAGGCGATCCGCCACCTGGAGCAGTGGGATCAACTCGTCCGCAAGCTGGAGGTCGGCACCTACCTGCGCAACTTCGGGGTGTCGGGCGAGCAGTCGAGGGCCGCCGGGGACCTCCGTGAGGCCGTCGAGGAGGTGCGGGACGAGTTGCTCGGCAAGAACGCGGACGGCGCCCGGGAGAGGTTCCGGGACCGGGTCGAGCCCGCCTACCGCGCGTGCAAGGCCGCGTACCCGAAGTGACGTCCGGCCCGGGTCCGGAACGGGGAGCGGCGGGCGGCGGTGGGGCCGCCGGTCATTTGCCGAGGCGCCCCAGGTGCTTGTCGCCGCGAACGAGCACCCGACCGCCCGCCAGCGCGAGCGGCGGTGCGGCGCCCTCACCGAGAGGGCTCTTCGCGATCACCTCGAACCCGGCGGCGGCTCGTTGTCCCATCCCAGAGGGCCCGCCCGTCTTCCCGCGCTTTCCGGAGCCGCGCGGGCAGGACGCGGTGTCCGGGCACCTCAGCGCCGAACGGTCCGCTGCTCAATTTCGGGCCGATCAAGTTGTCGTGATGCAAGTGGGATTTGATAAGTGTTGTGGTTTTCGTTATCCTGCTTCGACGGCCGGTCTGATGCGGCAAAGGTGGGCGCCGCCTCAGACGTTTCGCTCGTGCCGTGGTGCAACGACCACGGCGGACTGCGAGATTCGCGTTGTTCCCCGCACCGTGTCGCGGTGCGCGCGGCCGGTGAGCTTGTTGTTCGGCGGCGGAGGCGCAGGGGGCACAACTTGGCAAAGAGGAAGCGCCCTTGGGATGCGTTGTACGATCGCGTGCGGGTCTTCCGCGCGGTCGAGCATGCGTCCGCTCCCCCGGTCACCGATGCCGAACTGGACGACACGGAGTCCACGCTCGGCCTCGCCTTGCCCGTCAGCTACCGCGAGTTCATGCGGCGGTTCGGCCCCGGCCACCTGTGCGGGTGGTGGCTCATGCCGCACGCGGGGAAGCGGACCCGGCC
>DASWYH010001009.1:0-4419 GCA_036405095.1 Gemmata sp.
ATTTGGAAGAGGCCATCCCTGTTCCCCGGAGCCTACCCTGCCTGTCCCCCGCTTGTCGCAGGGCGGACCCGGGGCGCTCTTCAACCCGATTTGGTATCGCCCGGCGGATGTGGCGCATCCGGGTGTCGGAAAACGCCGAAACGGTGGTGCGTCGGTCCCTTGCGGGGTGTAAAACGGAGTCAACGGCACTCGCGCACCTGATGGGGTGGTTCCATGCACGTCCCTCTGTTCTCCTCGCGCCGCGACTTCCTGCGCTCCGCCGGGAGCGGGTTCGGCGCGCTCGCGCTCGCGGCCCTCGAAGCCGAGGCGTCCGAAGCACCGAAGGGGGCCGACCCGCTCGCGCCCAAGCAACCGCACTTCGCCCCGACGGCCAAGCGGGTGATCTTCCTGTTCATGGAGGGCGGGCCGTCGCACGTGGACCTGCTCGACCCGAAGCCGGAGCTGACGCGCCAGAACGGCAAGCCCCTTCCGGCGAGCTTCGGCAAGGTGATTACGCCGATGGGCACGGGGGGGAACAACCTGCTCGCGTCGAAGCGCAAGTTCAAGAAGCACGGGCGGAGCGGTCTGGACTTCAGCGACTGGCTCCCGCACATGGCGACGTGTGCGGACAACTTTACGCTGCTCCGCGCCTGCTGGGCCGACGGGCTGAACCACGTCGGCAGCGTGTGCCAGATGAACACGGGCAGCATCCTCGCGGGGCGCCCGAGCCTCGGCGCGTGGGCGCTGTACGGGCTGGGTAGCGTGAACCGCAACTTGCCCGGGTTCGTGGTGTTTACGGAGGGCAGCGGGCAGGTGTTCGGCGGCGCCCGCGTGTGGGGCACCGGTTACATGCCCGCGACCTACCAGGGCACGCACTTCAGCAGCGGGGCCAACCCCATTCTCAACCTCCGCGCCCCGGCGGGCGCGACCGAGTCGCGCCAGAAGGACAAGCTCGGGCTCATCGGCGAGCTGAACGGCATCCACCAGCGCCAGCGCCCCGGCGACACGGAACTCACCGCGCGCCAGGCGGCGTACGAGCTGGCGTTCCGGATGCAGGCGAGCGCCCCGGACGCCGTCGATCTCACCCAGGAGAGCGAAAAGACGAAGGAGATGTACGGGCTGAACCGCAAAGAAACCGCGGAGTTCGGGCACCGCTGCCTGCTGGCCCGCCGGCTCATCGAACGCGGGGTGCGGTTCGTGCAGATCTACTGCGGCGCGGGGAGCCAGTGGGACGCCCACGCGGACATCGAGGGCAACCACACGAAAATGTGTCTGCGCGCGGACCAGCCGTCCGCCGCGCTGATCCGCGACCTCAAGCAGCGCGGGCTGCTCGACGACACGCTCGTGATCTGGGGCGGCGAGTTCGGGCGCACCCCGATGACCGAGGGCGTGAGCGGGCGCGACCACAACCCGTACGGGTTCTCGATGCTGCTGGCCGGCGGCGGCGTCAAGGGCGGCTTCGTTCACGGGAAAACGGACGAGTTCGGTTTAAACGGGGTGGAAGGTCGGGTCCACGTCCACGACTTCCACGCCACAATCCTGCACCTGCTCGGCTTCGATCACACGAAGCTGACGTACTTCCACAACGGCAGGGACGAGCGCCTCACCGACGTGAAGGGCAACGTAGTGAAGGAAATTCTGGCGCGAGGATAGGGGTTTCGAGACGGGAACCGCTGCGCCATCAAAGGGAAGGCCGCAAGATGCTCCGGGCAGGGCCTTTGCGCCGTTAGGCCTTCCGATCTGAAGCCATTAGACCTCGTTCGCGATAAGGCCAGGGTTTGTACTTAAATCCTTATCAAGATATGGTTTGTGTCGAAACAATGCTGATTGGTGCCAACCCAGCCCCACGAAGAAATTGCGATTATCGTGCATGAGGTTTGCTGAGATCGCCGGTCGCTTGGTTATTGTTCCGCCTGGTAGGTTGTAGGCCCTCGTGGGCAGTTGGAAATCGGTTCGCAGCGCGCCGTTGAAGTGCCGAGAACCGCACTCAAAGGCGCGCTGCGAAAGGTACAACCAAGCGCCGCGCGGAGCGAAGGGAGCCTGCCCCCACCCGGTCCGATGTGGGCCGACCCAGCCGCCCACAAATCGTTATGAAACAACGACCCTCCCTTTTGCTTCGGCGGGCTACTTCATTTGCATTGTCTTGTTCGGGTCGCCCCCCTGTTGCATTCCCTTTGATAGGAGGTAGAACGGTTCGAGGTTGACCTCTCCCTCGGCAATTTCCGCCTTGAGCGTGGTCGTTGCCTGTGCGCGGTACGCGGGGGGCACGTCGTTTTTCGTGCCCTCCATCCCGCCGCCGCCCTTACTCGGGTCCCCGGCAACCCATTTGTTGACAACGACCACGTAAGAGCCCGGCCGTACCGGCGTGTTGGACGCCGCGGCCTGCAGAGTGAATTTGCCGTCCGGCCCGGTCGTTACCGTGTGTGAGCCGAGCGTGCTGTCGGTCTTTGGGACGAACTGCACCTCGGCACCGGCCAGGGGCTGTCCGTCAAGCAGCACGGTTCCGTGAACGGTCGCACTCTTTTCCCCGCCGCAGCCAGCGGCGAACAGTCCGCAAATCGCCAATAATGATCCGTACAACGCGCCACGCATTGGTCTGTTCTCGGTTGGGTTGAACGGGCACCGCCCGCCGGACACGTACCCGGCGGGCCGGAGGGCCATTACCAGTCGCTCCCGAGAACGAGACCGTCGCGGGGGTCGCACGCGCTCGCCCACGTGCCCGCGCTGATAGACGTGGTGACGCTCCGGACGCTCCCGTCCCCGAGCAGCACGTTCATGACGTTCGAGTGGATCGCCTGGCCGCCACCTTGGGCGCCGGTCGCCGCGGACACAACGACGTTACCCTGGGGCACGGGGCAAGCCGCGTAGCCGCTCCCGCCCGCCTGAACGACCGAACACATCTGGGGGCGCCACGGGCTGGCAGAGTTGGCCCACAAACTGGAGAACGGCCCGCCGCCGGTGTTGCCCGAGCCGTACCACCCGTAGCGCTCACCAAAGAGGACCGTCGTCGAGGTGCCGTCCGAGAAGGTCGCCGGGAGCCGGGGCGTGCCCTCTTGGTTGTTGGCCGTGGGGTTCCCGAACACTAAATAGTTGGACACGTAATTCGCGACCGCGTGCGTGCCGTCGGGGCCGGCCGGATTGCCGTAGCCGGTTCCGCCTGCTGGTGACGGGTCCGACGGGCACATGTAGCCCTTTTGGACGTAGTTGTAAACGGGCTTCCCGTTGACGGACTTGTCTGAACTGCCGCCGGCCGCAATGGCCCCGTCATAAAGGGCGGTCTGCTCCATGTACGGGAGGATCGCGAACTGGACCGTAGCGCACGTGTTTTTGGTCACCGGGTTGATGGTCCCGACTCCGTTCCAGCCGTTACCCGATGCGCCGGCCGGGGGGAGGTTCCCCTTGGAATCGTTAATGTTGTGGACCGCAAGGCCGATTTGCTTGAGGTTGTTCTGGCACTTCATCCGGGACGCGGCTTCGCGCACCTTTTGAACGGCCGGCAGCAGCAGTCCGATGAGGATCGCGATAATGGCGATCACCACCAACAGTTCGATGAGCGTGAACCCTGATCGGGCGCGAGGAGAGCGAGGCATGGAGAGATACCTTTCTCTGGGCATTAATGGAGATGAGTGAGCGGCACAGAGGCCCAGGATATCTGATAAGAGCGAACGCGCCAACCGCTATCTGTGCTAACGCAAGGAGCTAAAGAGCTCGGGGTCGTAACAGGTCCCGCCCGACCGCCGGGTGGCATCCTGGAGAATTAGTGTAAATAAAATAATTTTACTTGGATAATTTGCGAAAGCTGTTTCAAAATTAAAATCCCATCGCATTTGAGGTTCGGGTTCGTGGCTTTGGCAGGACGGGCGGCGAGCCGAAGCCCAAGAGAACAGGCCGCGCCTGTTCCCGGTTCTGATCCGCACGTTTAGCGGTTCTTCGGGGCCGTCTTGTTCGTGGTTGCCTTCCGCTCACTTTGTGCCCCCGGCCCGGCGCCGAGATCATTTCGGGTGTCCGCCTCACGGGGCCAGGTTCGCGTGCCTCTATGAGTGACGCGGCCCTGGGGAGGGCGCCCGCCGTATTCGTGCCCGGCCGGGCGAGTAACGTTGCCCTTCTGACGGGCGGCCGGGTTATAATGCCATTCGCCGCGCCCGGGCCGGATTTTGTCAAAGAACGCCACCCGCCCGGCGAATCGTCAGGAACGAGAGGACTGGAGCGCCTCCGCCGCAGAGGTTCGTAATGGCCGCGATGAAGTTCACCTATCGGTCCGGGCAGCGCCCGCTCGACGGCTTCACCCTCAAACGAGGGGTCGGCCAGGGCGCGTTCGGAGAGGTGTACTTCGGGGTGAGCGATGGCGGCAAAGAGGTCGCACTCAAGTTGCTCCGCGGGAGCACGGACGCCGAGCTGCGCGGGGTCGCACACTGCATCAACCACAAGCACCCCAACCTG
>DASWYH010001010.1:0-9748 GCA_036405095.1 Gemmata sp.
CCGACCAGGAGCTGCGTCAGCACCGCGGGGTTGTACTGCCCCTGGAGCATGAACTTCAGGCGCGCCAACTGGCGGTCCGGGGACGGCCACGGTTCCGGCAGCAGTGACAGCAGGAACCCGGACCCGTACAGCACCAGCCAGAACACCGTGATGCCCATCATCGTGCTGTTGGCCAGCGCGCCGATGGTCACCCCCCACGACACGATCACCGCGAGGGCCGCGCACACCACCAGCACCGCCGCGACCGACCCGCCGAACGACAGGTCCGTTTGCGTGTCGTCTTTGAACAGGAAGTAGGAGGCGACCACCACCGCGAACGCGAGCGCGGCGAACGTGGCCGTCACCACGACCAGGCGCGCGTGCCACTTCGCGAGGAAGTACTGGTGGCGGCTGATCCCGCGGCTCAGCACCGAGTCCGCGACGGTGCCGCGCTCGGAGCTAATGCTGGACACCGCCAGCACCACCACGAGCGCGAGGCTGCCCAGGATCATGAGCCGGAACAGGTCCCCGGTCTGCGCGGCGGCGCTCTGGAACATCCCTGCTTCTTTGTGCAGCCCGACCCGGTACAGCAGCAGCCCGGCGGCGGCGAGCACCGTCATCAGCACCCACAGCCGGTAGATCCAACTGCGCGCGGTCTGCTTCAGGTCCGTCTGGAACACGGCCCAGTACGGCAGGAACTTGTTGAACCGCACCGTGACCACCGGCGGCGACGCGTCCATTTTCTTTCGCCCTTTATCTTTTGCCATTGGTCACTGGCCCTTCGTCGTTGGTCATCGGGTGCGCGGCACGAGGCGAGACGGTGTCCCCGGAAACGTTGAACTCGAACACAGGACCAACGACCACGGGCCAGTAACTACGCCGCTTCGACATCCTTGTACAACCGGGCGAACCCGCGGCTCTCTTCCTTCTCCACGAGGTCGAGGTACGCCTGTTCGGTCTGCATCCCGACGCTGCGCACCGTGATGAGTGTGACCTTGTGATCGGCGAGCGCCTGGAACACCTGGGCCAGCACGAGCGCGTTGGGGTTCTCGTCGCCGAGCTTGATTTCGAGCCGCCGGAACCGCAGCGCCGCGTGGGTCACGTCCTTCATGCCCCGGACCACCTGCACGCACTTGGTGATGGCCTTCTGCTCGCCGTCGAGGTCCAGTTCGTAGTGGTTCTTGCGGATGCGTCCCTTGAGGTCCTGCAGGCTCCCGTGGAAGATCAACTGCCCTTTGTTCAGCACGCAGGCGTGGTTACACACCTCGTCCACGTCGCTCAGGTTGTGGCTGCTGATGATGAGCGTCTTCTCGGCCGCGAGCGACTTGATGAGTTCCAGCATGGACCGCCGGGCCTCGATGTCGAGCCCGTGGGTCGGCTCGTCCCAGATGAGGAGATCGGGCTCGTTGATGAGGCTCGCCGCGACCGCGAGCCGCGCGGTCATGCCGGGGGTGAAGTGCGCGATCGAGTCGCCCGAGTGCGGGAGCAGGTCGACGGCGCGGATGAGGGTCGCGAGTTTCGGTTTCCGCACGTCCGCCGGGAGCCCGAACAGGCGCGCGATGTAGTCCAGGTACACGATGGGCGTCATGCCCTTCGGGAACTGGGGGTTCGTGGGGATGTAGCCGATGCGCCGCCGGAGGTCGGCCGCGTTGGGCGACATGGTCTGCTTGAACACCTTGGCCCACCCCGCGGTGGGGCGGTGCAGCCCCAGGATGAGGCGCAGGAACGTGGTCTTGCCCGCGCCGTTCGGCCCTAGGAGCCCCAGCACGCACCCGGGCTCGATGGTCAGGGAAACGTCGTTGAGCGCGATCTGCCGGTTCTGGTAGATCTTCGTCAGGTGCTGTGTTTCGACAACCAGCTCGGGACCGTCATCAGCCACGTGCGCAACCTCCGCGCGTTTTTCTCGACTACAAGCGCGTATAACCGCGGGGGTTTAACGAATCCAGGGCAGTTGTAAAAGCGACAAACGCGAAATGGTAAGCTGTGCCGGTGGGGGCACGTCGAGGGGCCGGTTGGGCGAGTTGCTCCGACCGAACGGAGTGGTCCGCATCGGCACGCGAAAGCGATTCGTCCCGTTGTCCCGACTATTCGCAATTCGGCTACGAGGTGTCGCAGCCCCTCGTTTCTTGCTACCCCGGCCCGGCCGGTTGCATCGTTTCTCCTGACGGTGCCACCGGCGGTGGCGCCAGGAGAAGCCCACCACTCACGCGCGGCCCGCTTGACGGCGGACCGTGCGTGACACCGACCCACACCGGTCCGTGCGACTTCACCCGGTGAATCCGGCGGCGGAACATGTCGGCGGCACGAACACCGAACGGCACCTATCGAGCCGCGCGGGCTCGGCGGTTCCGCCCTCACCCCTTCGCAACCCACACCGGGGGCGGTTCGATCGCGTCCGCCGGGCGCCCGCCGGCGTTCTTCCGCCCGCTCCCGGCGAACCGGCTCACGCACCGCACCGTCATGTCCGCGTCGCAAGCCAGCTGGCAGCTCAGGCGCACCCCGGAGAGCCCCTTCGCGGCCAGCACGCGCTTTTCGGCCTCGGTCATCTGGTCCGGTTCGCCCGCCACGAACTCGACCCGGCAGGTGGTACACGCGGCGTTCCCGCCGCACGCGTGCAACTGATCGATCCCGGCCTCGTCCACGAGCGCCAGCACGAGGCGCTTGCCCGCGGGCACCTCGAACGTGCCCGCGCCCTCGACGGTCAACTTCGGCATGGCAGTGTCTCCTCGGATAATTCGGCGGCCCCGGCGACGAAGCTCACTCTAGTCCATTGCTCCGGTGGCGAGTTGTCAATATCTTCTGCGTGACGGCGAATTCGTTAAAGTGAACACGTTTCCGTGCCCCAGCCAACGGAGGCAGCCCGTGGCGGTGATCGAGACGGCGGAGCTTCGCAAGACCTACGGCCGCATTCAGGCCCTCAAGGGGGTCTCGATTCGGGTCGAGAAGGGTCAGATTTACGGGCTACTCGGCCAGAACGGGGCCGGCAAGACGACGCTCATCAAGATCCTCCTCGGGATCGTTGAGCTGACCGAGGGGCAGGCGTCTTTGCTCGGCGCCCCCGCCGGCGACGCGAACGCGCGCCGCCGGGTCGGGTACCTCCCCGAGGACCACGCGTTCCCCGGGTACCACACCGCGTATTCGCTGATGGACTTCTACGGGAGCCTCTACGGGGTGCCGGCCGCGGAGCGGAAGAAGCGCATCCCGGAGACCCTCGAACAGGTCGGGATCGCCGGGCGGATGCACTACAAGATCAAGACGTACTCGAAGGGCATGAAGCAGCGCCTGGGGATCGCGCAGGCGATGATGCACAAGCCCGACCTCATCATCCTCGACGAGCCCACCGACGGCGTGGACCCGATGGGCCGGCGCGAGATCCGCGACCTCATGACGCAGCTCAAGGAAGAGGGGCACACCATCTTCCTCAACTCGCACCTGCTGGGCGAGGTGGAGCTGATCTGCGACCGGGTCGCCATCCTCCAACAGGGCAAGTTGGTCCGCGAGGGCACCATCGCGGAGTTGACCAAGACCAAGGGCACGTTCATTTTGGGCCTCATGTCCGGGCAGGTGTTCCCGGTCGACGCGGTGACCCAACTCGGGTTCACGGTGCGCCCGCTGCCGGACCAGCCCGGGCTGTTCGAGGTGACCCTGTCCGACGGGCAAACCATCGAGCCCGTGATGAAGTTGCTCTCGGCCACCGGGCTGACGGTGACCCACATCACGGAGAAGAAGCAATCGCTCGAAGACGTGTTCATGACGACCGTCGAGGGTGCCGAACCCGGTGTGGACCGCGGTCGGCGCCGCCGCGCACGTCCTGTCGGTGGGGGGGAGTGAAACCGTGCAACAGTTCTTTGCCATCCTGAAAGACTCGTTCCGCGAGGCCGTGGACGGGTTCGTCATCTACGCCATGCTCGTGATGGCGCTGCTCGCCATCGTGCTCATTGGCAGCCTGTCGTTCACCCCAGCCGAACCGAAACCGGCGTTCGACCGCATCACCGGCTACTTCGAGGACGCGGTCATCAACGGCGGCCGGTTGCGCCACGCCCTGCGCCAGAACGCGCGCTTCAGGGCCGAAGATGTTCGCCCGGAAGGGAACGGGTTCAAGCTGCGGCTCGTCGTCAGCGGCCAACCGAGCCGCACCTTTACCGACGAGAAGCTCGAAGAGATCAGAAAGGAAGAGGCGAAAAAAGACGGTAAGAAAGACGAACCGAAGAAAGACGAAAAAAAGGACGAACCCAAGAAACCGGACCGGGTGGACGGCTTCCGCGAGTTGGTGCTGATCTGGCAAAAAACCAACCCGGAGCGCAACGAGCTGCCGTTCATGCGCGAAACCCCCGTGGCACTCAGCGAGGTGCAGGGCGTCAGCGACGCGCAAATGGAAGCGTACATCAAGAGGCAGTTCGAGTTCCACGCCGGGATGAACGTGACCGTGACCCGCGCGCCGGGGGCCGCCGAACCGGAGTACGCGTTCGATGTGACGACGCTCGATGGCACCTCCGTCCGCGGGTGGCCGCACAAGGTGAACATTCTGTTCAACACGTTCACGTGGCCCACCACCCAGAGCCTGGGCGAGACGGTGTACTGGATCCAGGACAAGGTCGTAAACGGTTTCGGAGCGGCGCTGGCCCTGCTCATCAGCCTCGTGCTGACCTCGTTCTATATCCCGAACCTCTTGCGCAAGGGGAGCCTGGACCTGCTCATCTCTAAACCGATCGGCCGGTCGCAACTCCTCATCTACAAGTACATTGGCGGGTTGACGTTCATCTTCCTCCTGACCACGTTTACGGTGTTCGGGGTGTGGGTGGCCCTCGCGGCGCGATCGGGCATCTGGGACCCGACCTTTTTGGTGGTCATCCCGGTCCTCACCTTCACGTTCGCCATCCTTTATGCCGTCAGCGTGTTAGCTGCCGTGCTCACCCGGAGCGCCATTGTATCCATCTTGGTGTCGGTCGCTTTTGCAATGTTCCTGTACGTCGTCGGGTTCGTCAAAACGGTTACCGACACGCTCAAAGCTGACGAGCAGGTGAAAAAAGAAATGCCCGGGTGGGTCTTCACTCTCGTTGACGCGCTGAACAACATCTTGCCGCGGTACAAAGACCTGGACAAGCTCACTACCAAACTGTTGTCAGCGTCACTGACGCAGGCGGAGCTCCGGGACCGCGGCATCGATGTGCTGGACTACCCATCGTGGGGCAGCACGATCAGCATGTCGGTGCTGTTCATTGCGGTCACGCTGGGGTTGGCTTGCTGGCGCCTCAGCCGCCGCGACGGCTAAGCTATCGGGCGCCCCGGGCTCACGCCGGGGCGCCTGGAGCCAGCCGTTCGCCCTCCAGTTCGCGGTACCGCTTCTCGTCGATCCGCTCGAACCGCACCGCATCGCCAACCCGCAGGGGGAAGTAGCCGTCGGCCACGTCCACAATGGTGAGCGGGGTCCGCCCGACGAGGTTCCACCCCCCCGGGCGCGCGAGCGGGTAGATTCCCGTCTGCCGACCCGTCAGCCCCACGCTCCCGGGTTCCACCCGCACCCGCGGGTTCGGTAGCCGCCCCACGCCGGACAGATCGTCGGGCAAGTAACCCAGGTACGGGAACCCCGGCACGAACCCGATCGCGTACACCGCATAAGTGGCGGCGGTGTGCCGCGCGATGACGGCGTCGGCCGACAGGCCGGTGCGCTCGCTCACGCGCCCGAGGTCGAGTTGCATTTCATAGCAAACCGGGATCGTGACGCGACGAGCCCCAGGCGGCGAGCGCGGCTCTGCGGGCGGGTGTGCGAGCGCTTCGAGCCACGTCATCACCTCCCGCGTGCCGATAAGGTCCGCATCGAAGAACACGCCGGCGCTCGCGTAGGCCGGAACCACGTCGAACAGCCAGGAGGGGTTCGCGGCGCGCACTGCGGATGCGAGATCCACCGCGGCGCGCTCGTCCGCGAGGTGCGCTAACACGGCCTGATCGCCGAGCGGGGTCAGTTTCATCCCCTTTTGGTATATCCCCCCCCGACGGGATGAGTGCGGGCCTTTTCCAAGATGGGCCGGTCACAAATGCGCGGACCGGTGGCGTGCCCTCTTCCGTTCCGAGAAGGCCGGAAGGCTCGGTGCGCGGTTTTGGCGCGCTCTTGCTACCCAAAACCGATCTCCGCGGAGCCGTGGTTCGCATCGCGGCCGTTTTGCACTTAGAATGGTCTCACCGATTCGCTCCTCGCCGTTGTATTCGCTCCACGAGGCACCCCGTGTCGATCGTTGCTCAGTGCCCGCACTGCGAAACGCGCTTCAACCTCCAGCCCGAGATGACCGGGAAGTCGATGCGGTGCCCGAACATGGAGTGCCGCCAGGTGTTCGTGGTCCGGGCCATGTCGGCGGTCGCGCCGCCGCCCCCGCCCCCACCCGAGCCGCCGCGCAAACCGGTGCCGAAACCCGCGCCCGAGCCCAAACCCGTCGCCAAGAAGCCCGCCAAACCACCGAAACCCGCCGAGCCCGAGATCGTCGAGGCCGCCATCGTGGACGCGGCCGTGGTCGCGCCGCCGAAGGTGAAGGAGGTGGTGTGGTCCGAGGGCACCGACGTGCCGCCGCCGGCGCCGCCGAAAAAGGGAAAGAAGCCGCTCAAACCGAAGCTCGCCGACGAGGAGCCGGACGAGTTCATCGTTCGCCGCAAGAAGAAGAGCAGCCGGCGCCCGATGATCCTCGCGGGCATGGCGATCCTCATCATCGCGGCGCTCGGGTTCGCGGGCGTGTTCATCCTCGGGGAACGGGACCGCGCGGAACAGAAGCTCGCGAAAGAGGCCAAAGACGAGTACGGAAAAGCCGACTACGGGGCCGCCGCGAAGAGCTACGAGAAGCTCGCCGCCGAGTACCCCGGCAGCGACCGCATCGACGAGTACAAGTTCTTCGCCGATCTCGCGGGCATGCAAACGGTGGTCCGGTCGGTCACCAACCGCGAGGACTTCGCGCCGGCCGTGGCGCGGCTCACCGCGTTCATTGAGGCGCACAAGGAGGCGAAGCTCGCGAAGCCCGTTTCGGGGTACGGGCGCGACGTGCTCGAAGCCGGGAAGAAGCTCGGCGAGGACATCGCCGGGCACGCCAGCGACCGGGTGCGCGCGTACCAGGCGAACCGCGCCAAATCGGACGAACTCGCCCGCGCGGACGCGGCCATCGCGAAGGGCCGCGAGTTGCTGCCCGTGCTCGACCCGTTCCGCGGCCCTGATGATCCCCCGCTCGACAAGCTCAAGGGCCTGTTCGATCAGGTCGAGAAGGACGTGAAGCGCGAGCGCGACCGGACCGCGGCCATTTCCAAAGCCCGGGCGCAACTTGAGGCCCCGACCGACGCGCTCATCACCGGCGCGGAAGCGGACCTGCGCGCCGCCGGGTTCCTTGAAGACCCCGAAGCGCAGGCGCTCATCGCAACCGCGAAGGGCAAGCTCCGCGACCTCGTGCGCTACGAGGACGACCCGGCCGCACCGCAAGCGGCCCCACCGACGGCCGCGGCGTCGCTCCTGTTCGTGACGCCCGTCGGCAAGACCAAGCTCCACGAGGCGGGCGCCGGCGCGGCGCCGTCCAGCGTGTTCCTCTGCGTCGCCCGCGGCATCCTGTACGCGCTCGACGAAGACACCGGGAACCTGTTGTGGGCCACGCGCGTGGGGCCGGACGTGACCGACCCGCCGGCGGTCGCGCGGGTGGCGCTGGCGGGCGGGCCGACGGACGTAGCCGTCGTCACGTCCAACGTGGGCGGCGCGGCGGCCGTTGCGGGGCACGCGCTGCGGTCGGGCGCGCCGCTCTGGTATCAACCGCTCCCGGCGGGCGCGGCCGGGCCGGCGGTGGTGGTCGGGAGCCGGGCGTTCGTGCCGCTCCGCGACCCCGAGGGCACCGTGTACGAGTTCGACCTCACCACGGGCCAGCGCGTCGGGCGCATCCGCCTGGGGCAGGCGCTGGCGGAGAAGGGGGCCGTGCTCCGCCCCGGCACGAGCCTCTTGTACGTCGCGGCAGAGGCCCGGCGGCTGTACGTCATCGACGCCGGGGGCAAGGACGACGACGGCAACCGGGTGAACCCGCGGTGCGCGCAGGTGATCGCGACGGGGCACCTCGCGGGCACGCTGCGGGTGGCGCCGCTGTTCGTCGGCCCCGAGGGCACCGAGCCCGCGGACCGGTGGCTCGTGCTCGCCCAGGCCGCCGGCCCGGCGGTCACGATGCTGCGCGCGTTCCCGGTCGGCCCGATCGCGCCCGCGGCCGAGGGCGCGTCGGTCCCCGAAACGCTCGCGGTGCCGGTGGCCGCGCTCCCGGTACCGGGGTGGGTCTGGTTCCGGCCGGCGAGCGACGGCGAGCGCCTGGCGGTCGCGTCCGACACCGGCCAGTTCCGCATCTTCGGGGTGAACCAGCCCGGGAACCTCGACAGGCCGCTGTTCCCGCTCGCGGCCCCGGTGCTCCCCGCGCCGGCCGACGACCGACCGGTCCGCGGCCTCGTGGTCCCGGTCGAGGAGTCGGCCTACTGGCTCCTCGCGGGCGGATACCTCCAAAAAGCGCGGCTGGCGCTGGTGCCGAGCAAGGGGCAGGAGGTGGTGCTGTCCGGCCCGCGCCTCCACATCGGCGAACCGGTTCACGCGCCGCAGATCAGCGCCCGGCGGGACACGGGGTGCGTGGTCGTGCGGTCGCCCAACTCGTCGGGCTGCCGGGCGGTCCTGTTCGACCTGCGCACCGGCGAGGTGCGCTGGCAGCGGCAGCTCGGGCTGGTGCCCGCGAAGGTGTCGAGCGCGGAACAGTGCGCGGCCCCGGCGCGACAGGGGGCGTCCTTCGTCCTCGTAGACGAAGACGGCGGCATCGTCGCCGTTCCGGTGGCGAGCGGGGCGAGCGGGGGTCAGGCGCTCGCGGCCAAGCCCGAGTGGGTGCTCGCGTCCGCACCGACGAACGCGAGCGGTCCCACGGTGGTGACCCCGTCCGCGGACGGTCAGGTGCTGTTCGCCCTGACGCCCGTGTCCGGGAAGGACGGGCCGCAGTTCGTGGTGCGGCGGGTCGCGAACGGGAAGCTGCTGAGCGAGGACGAGGTGCCCGCGCCCGGCGCGCTCGCCGGGCACCCCGCAGTGGTCGGCGGCGCGCTGCACATCCCCACCGCCGACGGGTTCGTGAACCGGTTCATCCCGGGGGCGGGCGTGACCGCGCCGGCGGCGCTGATCCCGGGGCCGAAGTGGCGCGGCGACCGCGCGCCGGCGCGCGCCGTGTGCGCGATCACGGCGCTTTCGGATGCGACGTTCGCCACGTCCGCCGGGGGTAAGAAGCTGACGCGCTGGGAGTGGGCGCCCGGGGCCAACTCGGCCCGCAAGGAACTCGGCGAGTGGGCGCTCCGCGAAGCGGTCGCGGGTCCGGGGGTCGTCGTTCCGGGGGCCGGGGGCGGGGCGCCGCGGCTGATCGTCGGCGACGTGAGCGGGGGCGTGTGGATGTTCGCGGCGGACAAAGCGGGCACCCCGCTGCGGCGCTGGCGCGCGGGCGGCACCGCGCTCCCCGCGGGGAAGCTCAGTTCCGAGTTCGCCGTTCAACTGCGGGGCGAGAACCGGGTCGCCGTTGCCTATGTCGTGGACGGGCGGGCGGTCGGGGCGCTCGACCCGGATCACGAGGAGCCGCTCTGGGTCGCGCCGACAGGCGACGACGCAAGCGCCACCGTTGTGGGGGCGCCGCACCCGGCCGGTGAGGGCCGCTGGGTCGCGACGGACCTTGTCGGCCGGGTGATGCTGTTCGATGGCGCGACGGGGGGCGTCCTGGACACGAGGGCCGCCGGGCTGCCGGGCGCGGTC
>DASWYH010001011.1:0-4307 GCA_036405095.1 Gemmata sp.
AACCGCCCCATCGCCCCGGCGACCGTGATTGTTTCGGACACGGTTCCGGCGCTACCATGCGTTGAGTGAGTGAAGCACCCATGACCGACTACGACATCCAGGGGCCGACGCGGGTGTGTGCCCTGACGCACCGCGAGCTGAAGCCGGGGGACCGGTACTTCGCCGCCCTCACGGAGAGCGCCGGCAAGCTGGTTCGGACGGATTACGCGGCCGACGCCTGGCCCGGTCCGCCCCCTGGCGCCGTCGCGTACTGGGCCGGCAAGGTGCCGCCCGCCAACCAGAAGCCGCGCAAGCCCGCGGTGAACGACGACCTGTTGCTCGACTGCTTCGACCGGCTGAAAGACACCGCCGACGCGGACGGCCTGAACTTCCGCTACGTCGCGACCCTTCTACTGATGCGGCGCAAGCGGTTCCGGTTCGAGGACGCGAGCCGCGACGCGAACGGGCGCGATGTGCTGATCGTGCGGGACGCGCGCGGCGGCGCGGTCCACCAGGTGATCGACCCGCGGCTGAACGACGAACAGATCGCGGCCGTGCAGACCGAAGTATTCCGTGTCCTGGGCTGGGAATGACACCGGGCCGCGAGCGGCGCTCACGCGGCCCACTGCCGGCGACCCACCGCACACAGGTACGACCTATGAACCGCTTCCGCCTGATCCTGGCCGCCGCCGTGCTGTGCCCGCTCGTCGGCTGCGAGTGGATGAAACAGCACGGGATCGGCACCAACCTCGTCAAGGACCGGGACGGCCCCCGCGAGTTGCGGAAGGTCACCCCCGAAACGCTCGTCGGCTACCTCAACACCCAGGCGGACCGGCTCCAGTCCATTACTCAGGCGGACGTGCGCGTCACCGCCCGCGACCGGAACATCCCGATGCCGCCCCTGCGCGGGTCCCTGGTCGCGAGCCAGCCCCGCAACTTCCGCATGGTCGGCGACGCCGCGATGGCCGCGAAGGTCGATCTCGGGTCCAACGACCAGCAGTTCTGGGTGTACGCCAAGGTGCCGACCGCGGACCCGATGTTCGTGTTCGCCTCGCACACCGATTTCGAAGCGGGCAAAGCCAAGATCCCCGGCGGCATCCCGTTCGAGCCCGAGTGGGTGATGCAGGCGTTCGGGATGGCCCACTTCCCGTTGAACCAACCGCCCGAGCCCTCACCCGGCCCCGCCCCCGGCCCCCCGAGGGGCCTGTCCTACGGCGTCAAGCCGGATGAACGCGCCCGCACCTACACGCTGAGCTGGTCCGCGGTCACCCCCAGCGGGGCGCCCGTCGTCAAGGAGATCGTGTTCGAGGCCGACGACGCATACGGCAACAAGCCGCAGGTGAAGAAGCACATCGTCCGCGACACGAAGGGCAAGGTGATCTGCTCCGCGGAGATCAAGGAGGCCAGGACGGTGCAACTCGGCGGGGCGGACCCGCGCAGCGGGCACCCGCTCACCGTTCAGTACCCGACGCGGATCGTGCTGCGGTGGGAGGAGCAAAAGTTCGAGATGGAACTGGAACTGCTCACGGCGAAGATCAACCAGCCGCCGACCCAGGAAGAGGCGCGCCGGTACTTCAACCGTCCGAACATCCCTGGCGCCACGCCCATCGATCTCGCGAGGTACGAGTTCTCCCGGAAGTGACCCGCGTCGTCCCCGGGGCCGCCGCCCGCATCGTGATGAGTGTGTCGTCGTGAGTCCGCGGCCCCGGTCTTCTTGTGGTTCGCCCCTGGCGCGCCGGGGCTCGGGTGCGCGTGACCTCCCTTTTCGCCCGGCCCCCGGGGCCTCCGGGATCTGCCCGGCCGGGCCTTTCGCCGGTCCCCACCTCGGAAACGACGGTGCGTCCCGGCGCGCCCAGGGGTGTCGTTGCGGCCCGGCCCGCAGTGGCCCGGGCCGCAACGACACCTTTGTCGACCTGCGCACCGACCGGAGGCCCGAAGCCGACGCGGGCCACACCCGGGGACTGTTCGTGCCGGCTAATCACATTTCGGGTTAAAGTGCCCGGTGAACCGCCCGGGGTTCTCGACCAGCGGGCCGTACAGTTCCGGGCGCCGCCAGTTCACGCGGTCGATCTCGTACACCCCGGCGCACGTGACCACGCGCTTCTGGCGCGCCGCCTCGGGGTTCACGTCGATGGTGAAGAGCGCCTCCGCGCCCTCGGGGGCGAAGTGCAACACGTTCCCCGTGTAGTCGGCCGCGGAGCTGAGGCCCAGGTACGTGAACCCGCTCTCGTCGCCGATCCGGTTCACCGCGAGGTAGTAGATGTGGTTTTCCCACGCCCGCGCCGCGGACACCAGCTCCGCCATCTTGCGCGCGTTGGTGGCCCAGTTCGTGGGGAGCACGACCAGATCGGCCCCGAGCAGCGTGAGGATGCGCGCGGACTCCGGGAAGCTCCCGTCGAAGCAGATGTTCATCCCGATTTTGAGCCCGCCGAGGTCGTGTACGGCGAACGGCCGGTCCCCGGGGTCCGTGAACCGGTCCGCACCGAGGCACGGCAGGTGCAGCTTGCGGTAGCTCGCTTCGAGCCCGTTCGGCCCCACCAGCGCGCACGCGTTGTAGAGCTTCCCGCCCGGGGCCGTTTCGAGCAGCCCGAACACGGCCCACACGCCGAGCTCGCGACACGCGCTCGCGACGAACTCGGTGCTCGGCCCCGGGAGCGCCTCCGCGGCGGCGAGCGCCTGGGCGCGGGACTCGAACCCGTAGCCCGAGAGGATGCACTCCGGGAACACCACGAGTTTCGCACCGCGAGCCGCGGCCTCGCGCAGCTTCGCGACGAGCGCGGTTCGGTTCGCGGCGGTGTCGCCCAGCGCGCAGGTCATCTGCACCCCGGCCACGGTCCAGTTCGACATAACGGGTTCCCCGGCTGCGGCCAACGGAGCGCAACCCCCACGCGGGCGCCCTCCCGGTTCTGGAGCACCTCCCCGTTCCCGTGCGGCCGCCGCGCGCCGCGACCGCGGGGGGGAGCGCGGCCCACCCCGGAAACGAGAAACGCACCGCCGGCGCGCGGCGCACGCTTCAGCGCGCGGCCTTCTGCTCGGCGCGCTTGATGAGGTTCAGATACATGTCCGCCTCGGCGGACTGAATGTTGGGCAGGTCCCACCCGGGCGGCGGCTTGCGGAGCGCGTCCTTGAACCGCTCCTTGGCGGCCGGCATGTTCCCCTCCAACAGGAACAGCACCCCGCGCCGGTAGAAGAAACTCGCCTCGGCGCTGAGCTGCTGTGCGATCGACTGCTGGAGCACCAGCCGCAACCCGTCCCACACCCCGAACCAGACCTTGGCCTGGACCACCTGCGCGCACCCCGGGTACGGTCCCAGCGGCGGGACCAGCATCCCGGTCAGTAGCTTTTCGGGGTTCTGAGCACCGAACGCCGCCTGGAGCGCGCCCAGAACCAGCGGCCTGGGCACGGTCGGCCCGGGCGGCGGGAGCTTGTCGAACTGGCCGATCCCGGTCGCGAGCGACTCCCACAGGTCGCCCGCCGACTTGTATTCGCCCGCCAGCAGCGCCTTCTGGTACTTGAGCATCTGCACCAGGCCCGCGGTCTTGCTCCGCTCCAGTGCGCCGAGGCGCTCCGGGCTGGCCAGCACCTTCAGGTTGTCCGCCGCGTCCTCGATCCGGCCCGTGGCGAGTTCCAGCGCGACCCACAGCGCCGCGGCCACGAACCGGTCGTTCCCGTACTCCTTGTCGAGGTCCGTGTCCTTGTCGCTCAGCAGCCGCAGCGCCTCACCGAGCATGCAGTTCCGGAGCGCCCGGTCCACCATGACCGGCACGCTCGTCGTCGCGCCGCGGGTGGCGTCGTACTGGCCCTTGTACCGGATCACCACGTCCTCCACCTCTCGGCGGGCGTCCTCCACCCGTTTGACCTGGGCCTTGAGCCGGTCGTCGGCCTCGCCCGCGAGGTCCAGCGGCGCGTACTCCAGTGCGGTCTGCAACGTCTCCCGGGCCAGGTCGATGGGCAACAGGAAGGGGGTGCCGTTGTTGAGCGCGACCGCCGTCGTGCGACCGGGCGGCAGGCGGTCCAGCGGTTGCCCGCGCGACACCGACCCGTTGCGCTCGGCGAACAGCGGTTGCCCCCCGAGCAGGCCCTGGAACGGGGGAACGGCGATCGGGAACCCGCTGAAATCGACCACCTCTTTCCCGCGCGCGTCGCGCCACACGAACTTGCGCCCGAGGTACACCTGGGCCAGCCCGAGCGCCGCGTCGGTCGCGGTCGTGGCGAACTGCCCCCGCTTGTACCGGTCCGGCTTCGGCAGCCGGATCAGGCACTGCCGGTACGCGGTGATCATCCCGAGCGCCCGTTCGCTCTCGGACAGCGGCAGGTCGTGGTCGCGC
>DASWYH010001012.1:0-2961 GCA_036405095.1 Gemmata sp.
CCCGTTCCGTGCGCCCTTCAGACCGGATCGTGTCGATTTCTACCTGTCGTGAGATTCCCCCGGGTGGCGCTGCGCTGCCCCGGGGCTGAGCGATGGCCCCCCTTCGGGGTACAAACCCTCCGATCTTCTACCCCGAAGGGGTTCCATCCCAGAGCCCCGGGTCGCGAATGCGCACCCGGGGAACTCGTCAACACGATTCGGTATCAGACCAAATCCGATTAAACTATAACCACCGAGTTTGGCCCTGACATCCCCCTCAAAGGGGGGGAGGTCAAGCACACGGGCGAAACGGTTACTCTTCAAACGGATTTGGTATGACCACTGACCACTGACCACTACCGGAACCCGGGGTGCCGGGGGCGCCCGCGTTGGGGTTGCGACCGTTGGGCCGGGGCTGCTACCGTGCGCCGCCCTTACCCCGAGGTGGCTTCGCGTGGACAGTCCCAAACTCGCACCGCCGGAGAACCGGCTCCGGCCGATCGCACGAGCGGTCGCGGTCGTCGTCAGCGCCCCGCCCCCGGTCCGCGCCCCCTCATGGGCGGCCCTGCTCGTCGTGCTAGTGGCCCTCGGGGGCGGGTTGCGGGCCGTCGCGCTCGCTTCGGACCGGTGCCTGTGGATCGATGAGGCGATGCTCGCGCTGAACCTCGTGGACCGCACCCCGCGCCAGTTGTTCGACAAGCTCGATTACAACCAGGGCGCCCCGGTCGGGTTCCTGCTCGCGGTGAAGGCGAGCGTTTCGGCCTTCGGGCCGCGGGCGTGGGCGCTCCGCCTGGTGCCGTTCGTGGCGTCGCTCGCCGGGCTGGTCGCGTTCGCGGTCGTCGCGCGCCGGTTGCTGCCCGGCCCGGGGGCGGTGCTCGCCGTGGGGCTGTTCGCGGTGTCCCCGCACCTCATCAGCTACGCGGGCGAGTGCAAGCAGTACGCGAGCGACGCGGCCATCGCGGTCGGGCTGCTCGCGCTCGCCCTGGGGCAACTCGAAGGGGCCGGGGGCTTCTGGCGCCGGGCGGTGCTGGCGGTCGCCGGGGCCGCGGCGGTGTGGTGCTCGCACCCGGCGGCTTTTGTGCTCGGCGGGATCGGCACCGCGCTCCTGGCCCGCGGGGCGGTCGCCCGTAACTGGGGGGCCGTCCGCGCGACGGGGGCCACGATCGCGGTGTGGCTGGTGAGCTTCGCCGGGTGCTACTTCCTGTGCCTGAAGCAGCTCGACAATAACGCCTATCTCACGGGGTACTGGTCGGGGCACTTCCTGGCGCTCCCGCCGAAGGGGCTGGGCGATGCCGCGTGGCTGGTCGATCACCTCGTGGCGTTTTTCACGGCCCCGGGCGGGTTCGGCGGCCCGCGGGTGCCGCTCGGCGGGTTCGCGGCGGCGCTCGCGCTGATCGGGCTCCGCGTGTTCGCCCGCGAGCGGTGGCCGGTCGCCCTGGCGCTGACGGTCCCGGTGGCGCTGGTGCTCCTGGCGTCCGGGTTGCAGAAGTACCCGATCGGCGGGCGGCTGATGCTGTTCATGGCGCCGTTCGCGGTGCTGCTGGTCGCGCGCGCCGGGTGGGCGGTGTGCGAGGCGCTGGCGGAGAAGAACGGGTTCGCCGCGCGGGTGCTGCTCGTGCTGCTGGTCGCCGCGCCGCTGTGGGAATCGGTCGAGGTGCTGCGGAAGCCGCCCCGCGCGGAGCAGCTCGCCCCCGTGTTGGATCAGGTGCGCGCGAGCTTCCGGCCGGGGGACCGCGTGTTCGTTTACTACGGGGCGGTTCCGGCGTTCCGCTTCTACACGCGGCCTCACCCGTTCCCGGCGGATTCGGTGACCCTCGGCGCCGAGCACCGCGCCGACCCGACCGCGTACCGGTCCGAGCTTGCGGGCCTGCGCGGCCGCGTGTGGCTGGTCGTCAGCCACCGGCACGGGGACGAAGAGGCCCGGCTGCTGGCCGTGCTCGACGGGCGCGGCGCGCGAAGGGCGGAGGTGAGGCACCCGGGGGCCGCAGCTTACCTGTACGAACTCGAATAGTTCCGACTGTGCCGCGCGTCGGGCCGTCGAACCGCCGGGAAGTGTGCGGGGCGCGGTTGATCCGTTCCCGTCCGGCGGTTATTGTCAAAGGTGGTACTTCCTGCGAACCGGGGGCTACAGAATGTCAACTCACGGGCGGCTGGACCGGCGGGCGTTCTTGGGCGCGGTCGCGGCGACTGCCGTGGGCGGCCCGCTCGCGCGCGCACAGAACCTGGGCGAGAAGAAGGTCGCGCCGATCGACCTCCCCCTCGACAACGCGGACGTGTGGACCCTGCACTTCCGCTACAAACCGATCCGCATCGCCCAGGTGGACGGGTTCGATAAAGAGGGGCGGCGCGCGAAACAGATGGTCTGGTACATGTGGTACCAGGTGTACAACTTGCCGCGCGAGGGGCGGGCCGGGGAGCCGGTCACGTTCCTGCCCGAGTTCGAGCTGGTCACCAGGGACCTGAACACGACGCACCTCGACGAGCCGCAGCCGTTCATTTTCGATCAGCTCCGCAAGCGCGAAGACACCACCGTCAGCGAGAAGTACCCCGAGGGCATTCTCGACCTGAAGAACACCATCACCATCTCGAAGCGGCCGATCCCGGTGACCAAGCCGGACGCGATCCCGCGCGTGGTGTCCGGCCTCGCGATCTGGACCGACATGGCCGAAGTGGCGCCGAAGACCAACAAGTTCAGCGTCTACATTTCGGGGCTGTCGAACGGGCTGGCGAAGGAAGAGCTCCGCACGGGCGAGCTGCTCATCAAACGGAAGACCCTGCAAATCAACTTCGTGCGCCCGACCGACGACAACAAGCCGGTCGTGACCGACATCCGCCCGGACGACACGAACGGCCCCGCCGAGCAGTGGGTGTACCGGACCACCTCGGTCGCGAAGTCGATCGGGGGCGCGGGGCCGAAGGTGCCCCCGGCCCCGCCGCCGAGGTAGTTCGCCCGGGTTCCAAAAGCCGGCCCCTTCTGGGCCG
>DASWYH010001013.1:0-5714 GCA_036405095.1 Gemmata sp.
GTTCTCCCGGCGGCACCACCTCGACTGGCGCCCCACCAACATTAACGGGGTGGTCGCCGAGGTGGTCGCGCTGCTCCACCGGACCATCGACCCGCTGATCCGGATCGAGACCGCGCTGGCCCCCGAGTTGTGGCTCGTGGAGTCCGACCCGACCCAGATCAACCAGGTGCTGATGAACCTGTGCCTCAACGCCCGCGACGCGATCACCGGGGGCGGGGTGATCGGGATCGAGACCGCGTGCGTGTCCGGGGCCGAGGTGGCGGTGTGCCCGGGGCCGCCGGGCCCGTGCGACCCGGCCGCCGAGTACGTGCGGCTCCGGGTGACCGACACCGGGACCGGGATGCCGCCCGAGGTGAAGGCCCGCATGTTCGAGCCGTTCTTCACGACGAAGGACGTGGGCAAGGGTACGGGGCTGGGGCTCGCGATGGTGTTCGCCATCGTGCGCCAGCACAAGGGCTGGATCGACTGCACGTCCGAGCCGGGGGCGGGCACGCAGTTCGATATCTACCTGCCGCGGGGCGCGGCCGCGAAGCCCGCCGCGGGCGCTCCCGAGCCGCTCCCGGTGCGCCGGGCGGGGCAGGGCACCGTACTGGTTGTGGACGACGAGGAACTGATCCGCAAGCTCGCGGCCACCGCGCTGCGAAGTGCCGGGTACAACGTGCTCCAGGCCGTCAACGGACAGCAGGCGGTGGACGTGTACCGGATGGAAGGCGATCAGATCGACCTCGTGATCCTCGACCTCACAATGCCGGTGCTGTCCGGGCACGAGGCGTTCCGGCGGCTGGTGGCCCTCAACCCGGACGTGAAGGTGCTGATCGCCAGCGGGTACTCGGCGGAACAGCTGTCCGACCTGGAGCGGGAGAAGATGGTGGGGTTCGTGAAGAAGCCGTACCGCCCCAGCGCGCTGGTCGCGCTGGTGGACGACGCGCTCCCGGGGCGGAGCGGGGGGCGGGTACAAAAGGCCGCAGCCGCCGTGCAGTAGCCCGGTGCGGGCGTCGTATCAGGCTCCGTCGTTTGTGGTGGGGCCTGGTACGCAACCCGGCTGATTGTGCCCGTTTCTTGTGGCCCAGACATTCCCGCTTGGGCGGCAACGGAAGGGCGCACAGACCGAATGTCTGGGCCACAAAACCGAAGATAAAACGGGCGCCCTCAACCGGACCGTGTACGAGCGGTCCGCGAGCGGTGTTTCGGGTGTCCAGACGTACGGGACGCACACCCGATCCCCACGTTTCGCACCGCGAGCGAGCTTCGGGCGGTGGGCCGAGTCGCTCAGCGCACGTAGTACATCGTGGTGGTGAACTCGGCCTTGCGGGTCATGATAACGTGTCCGTCGCAGAACTGCGCGCCGAACACTCCCGCGTGCCGGTTCTCGGGGTAGTGGTTGATCCAGTCGGCGTCGTCGATCGGCCAGGGCGCCCCGTTGTACGCGCACCCGGGTGCCCGGCAGTGCTCCCACAAGAACACCACCTGGGACGTGCCGTTCCCATTGGTCACGTCCACGAGCCGGGCGCCGCCGGGGCCACCGGTCACGCCATTCAGCGCGTACCCGAGCTGGAGCGGTTGCCCCAGGGTCGGGCTGCCGGCCAAACTGTCGAGCCCCTTCGGGCACCGGAACACTTTTGGGTTCCCTTCCAGGTAGCGCCACAAAACGGTTTTGGTCGGGTCGTAATCGGGTAACGGGGCGACCGCGTAGCCGACGCGGTCATCGAACGGTGCCCAGTACGCACCGTTCTCCTGGGTGTTGTGCAACCGCCCGTCGTGGTCGGAAGCGTAGTTCTGGGCCGCGAGACCGAACTGCTTCATGTTGTTGGCGCAGACTATACGGGCCGCGGCCTCGCGCACCTTCTGAACGGCCGGGAGCAAAAGCGCGATCAGGATCGCGATGATCGCGATGACGGCGACCAGCTCCAACAGCGTGAACCCGCGGCGGTGGGTACTGGTGCGCATCTCGGTTTCCGTTCGGCGGCACGGGGCGGGTATCATTGTCACTCACCCGGAGAGGCGGAGCAACCGTGGGGTGCGCGCGTAACGCCGAACCGCCCGATTCGTTTGTAACAACTGCGAGCGGAGGGCCGATGAACTTGAAGCGGGTGATTTCGGGCGGGCAAACCGGTGCGGACCGCGCCGCGCTGATCGCCGCGAAGGCCGCCGGCCTCGAAACCGGCGGGTGGATGCCCAGGGGGTTCCGCGCCCAGGACGGCAACCGCCCCGAGTTCGCAGAACGGTACGGCATCCGGGAACACGAGAGCGACCGCTACCCGCCGCGCACCGCGCTGAACGTGAAAGAGGCCGACGCCACCGTGCGCTTCGCGACCGACTGGGAGTCGCCGGGAGAGGTGCTCACGCTGAAACTCATCAAGCGCTACGGGCGCCCGCACCTCGACGTGACCCCGGGCGGCCCGGCGGCCCCGGCGGACGTGGCCGCGTGGCTGGTCCGCCACGACGTGCGCGTCCTGAACGTCGCGGGCAACTCCGAGCGCACGGCGCCCGGGATCGAAGCGCGTGTCACGGCGTTTCTGGGTGAGGTGTTCGCTGCGCTTGGTGAGCAACCGGGGTGATACGGTTCCCCGGCGCTACCGAACTCGTGCTCTTGCTACCCACGCGCCGGTCACGGCCAATCGCCACCCGGCGCCCACGGCTCCGACCGCCCGTTTGGGTTCTGGAGCACCGCGGACACCGGTTGGGTAACTGGCGGGGCCGTGAATTCGGTGGGGCCGGCTTCCGCGGCCCCTTACACCCACAACTCGAGCGTGCGCAGGACGGTGCCGTGCCACACGTCGAATGGGTCCTCGCCATCGAGCGGGGCCACTGCGCCGTCTCCGTTCCCGATCTCGGGGACCGGACCGCTGACCACCAACTCGGTGACCACCACCCGGTCCAGGTCCATGACGAACGGCTCGGTCGCGGCACCCAGACAGTGCACCTGGGCGTTCCGGGCGAGCTGGTTCAGGTGCTTCTCCACCGCGCCCTGATCGGCGACCTCGAGCACCTCCCCGTCGCCCCGCTCGATGGGCTCGCGGAGCAGCAGGGTGAGCAGCGCGGCTTCCTCGGCGAGCGGGTTCTTGCCCCCCTCCTGAACGAACAGCACCTCGAACCGGATGGCGTCGGTGCTGAGCCACTCGGTGAGCCGCCGCACCAGGGCCAGGATGGTGGCCTGGATCAGGATAATGCGCTGGTACGGTAGCTCCGGGTCTTTGAACCGGGCGGCGACCAGGTCCGGGAACAGGACGAACACGAACGCCCGGCGGCGGCGCAGGAACTGGTTCTCGTCGCGGGAGTAGTAGAACAGCTCGTCCCGGACGAACTTCATGTCGAACAGGTCCGGGCTCTCGGGCTCCATGTACGCGAGCTGCGAGTGCAGCAGGCTCTCGATCGACCCCTTGGTGGAAATGGAGGTGTACCCGCCGACCGGGTACTGGTCCTCGTCGAGCACCCGCGTGGGCACCTCTTTGCGCCCCACGAGGGGCTTGACCGGTCGCGCGGGGAGCTTGGCTTCGATGCGCGCAGTGGTCTGGAGGATTTGGCGGTGCGCGACGTAGTGGGCCTTGTCGGCGATCGCGGTCCCCTGTTCGAGGGCGATGATGTCTTCGAGGGCGAGCACCTCGGCCATGCGCCGCCCGGCGGCCACGAGGGTTTCGTACATCTGCACGAGCAGAGGCGAGGGGCCGTCGCGGACGAGCCCGTCGTATCCGCTCTGGATCACCTCGTCGGGGTTGGTGGTCTGGAGCGCGCGGATTACCGCCGGAGGGAGCAGCACGCCCCCGATGTGGCCCCGCTCGCCGATCTGCCGCACCAGGTACGCGAGCCCCCGTACCCGGTCCTTCTCCTTGTACTTCCGCAGCGCGTCCCCGGCGCGCTCGAACGTCCAGTCCGAGTACAGCTTGCCGAGAACGTGGTCCTCGTAGCTGCGGCCCAGCGCCGGGGGCCACCCGGGAACCGGTTGGGCCTCGCGCACGCGCTGTTCGGCGTCCACCCCCAGCGCCACGTGCCCCACGTCCGCGACGAACCCGATCGGCGGGAGGGCGTCGCCCTCGGACGCGATCTCCATGGCCCATTCGAGGGCGCGTTTCACGGTACTCGCCGTGGGCCTCACCGCGCGCTGGAGCAGCAACCCGTCGAGGATGTACCGGCGGGCCGCGTCCAGATCGCGGATTTCGATCGGGTCCATGAAAACTTCCCAGATGTTCTCAACTCACGCTGCAACCACTTATAGCAGGTGCGGTGAGTTGTTCCAAACCCCGTTACCCGGCCCCGAACCCCAGAAGATTTAGGTAATCGTTACACGGTCGGGCGTCGCACCCGGCTCCGGGTCGGGCGAATGGAATAATCGGAACGGCCGTTCGGGTCGTTAAAGTTTTCCCAAACGGGGGCCGATAGTAACTGCGACGTGGGTCGGGATCGAATCGTCTGCGGTCGCCACCTTCCGTGTTCGCAATGGCCTGCGAGGGGCGAATGAGTATCACGCGCTTCCTACTTCCCGGTTTCGTGGTGGCGCTGGGCGTCGGACCGGTGGCCGCACAGCCCCAACCCGGCGGGTACGGGAACTATTCTTCGCTGGTGCCGTCGGTCCGTCCGATCGGGGCCGAAGAGCCCGAAGCGCCGCCGCTGCCGGCCGCGCGCACGCCCGCCGGCGTGAGGAGCCTTCAGCAGATGCAAGAGCCGGTGGCGCAGCCGGGTTCGGGGGGCAGCGCGTCGTGGCTCACCGGCGAGCCCGCGGCCCAGCCGGGGCACCCGGCGGGAAGCTACCCCAGCCCTTATTACACCGATGGCCCGGGGTGCTGCGGCCCGCTCGGCCGCGACGGGCGAATCGGGTACGAAATCTACAGCTACGCCGGGCTGAACTTCACGCTCGGGAACGGGCTCCCGGACCGGCTCAACGCGGTCGGGTGGACCGTCGGGGGCGGTGTCCGCACGCTGTTCTTCGACGCGACCCACACCGCCGCGTGGACCATCGACTTCGGTGGCAGCTACACCTACAACCGCGGCCAAGGCGCACAGGCGCCGACGAACCTGGACCGGCGCCTGCCGGCGGTGGACAACACGAACGACGGGATCGCCAACCCGCAGCCGCAGCCCGACGCGCTCACGCTGAGCGGCATACGCGGGATCCGCCGGTCGAGCTTCAACTACGCAATCGGTCGCGACTGGTGGCTGTTCGGCGATGGCAGCACCGCCGGGCAGAACCGAACCAACTGGCGGGTCGGCGGGTGGCTCGGCGGGCGGTACGGGACATCGAGCGTGGACGTGATCCCGCTGACCGAGGTGGACGGGTACGCCCGCAGGCAGAACGTGTACCACGGGATCTACGCGGGGGTTCACACGACCTTCGACATCTCGATGGGGGCGTGGATCTGGACCAACGGGATCCGGGCCGAGTACGGGCACGATTGGACCAACCTGGTCCCGCCGATCCAGGGGAACATCAGCAACATCAACATCCAGTTCACCACCGGTATCCGGTACTGAGCCAAAGTCGGGGTGTATGGGGGACGCTCCGGCGCGACCCCGCGATGCGATGCATCGCGGGGTCGTTCTCATTACAGGACCCCGCGGGGTTCCGTTTCGGACCAGGGGCTCAAGTTCCGGTCCGGCGACGGCCGCTCCCAATCTCTCGTGGCCCCGGTTCTCGTTGCACGCGGCGCGCGGTTCGCGTACAACAGAAGGCATCGCCAGGGGTGCCCGTGTCGGTTGCACGGGCTGAGAACACACCCTCG
>DASWYH010001014.1:0-4788 GCA_036405095.1 Gemmata sp.
AGCGAACCCGCGGCAAGGGCATCTTATCGCGCGAGAGCGGCGCCGGAAACGTCGGAGGGCTCGACGGCCCACGTTCGCGCCGGCCGCGCCAGACTCACCTCCACGACCCGGTCGCCCGGTTCGGCCCCGTAGCCCTCGGCCAGCGCCCGGGCCGGCGCGCCTTCAGGGAGTTCGTCCCGCGGGACGAGGAACACCTCACCCGACCACCCGCCGGCGGCCCCGAGTTCGTCGGCCACCAGCCCCCAGGTGTCAGCGGGAAGCGGCAACCCCGGGAGCAATTTGGTGAGCAGCTCCGCGACGGCTCGTTCGAGGCACTCGCGCGGCGGCAGCAGATAAAAGGTAGTCATTGGGGTTCCCTTCGCGGTTCGGGCGAGGGGTTATCGGGCGCCGCCGGCGCGCGACCGCAAGGGAACACCTGGGCGGAATGTGCCGGGCTCGCGGGCGGGCAGGTCAACCGACACATTTTGCCCATTCTGCCTCTTCTGGCATTCCGTTTGAGGACATCACCATGATTCGCGTCCACTTGCCCCCCGGTCGCGGCCGAACGCCCGGAGGAACTGTTCCGCTCGACCGACGACCGCACCTCTGGGGCTGCCCCAGATCGTGCTCATGGCCCACCGGAGATGTGCCCGCCAGGACGTCGCCGCCGACCTGGGCGTCCACCGCAAGACCGTCACCCGTGGGTCAACGCCTCCTGCGACACCGGGCTCGATGGGCTGTGGCCCAAGAAGGCTACGGGCACCCGGGGAGGCATCCCGATGGCCCGGGCCAACGGGGTCCGCCGATGGGGCATTGAGGGGACGGCCGAGCAGGACCACGGCGTCCGCACGTCCCGGAGTGCGGACGCCGTGGTTCTGCTCGGCCATCGACATCCGGTTGCACCGGTCGAACTCCCGCCACGACCGTGGCGCCCCCGTCAAGCAGGCGTACCCGCCGGAGAAGTGCGGGCGTGTGGCGGTGCGGATCGGCAACCCCCCGTGACACCGGGGGAAGCGGATCGACGAGGTGATGGGTGACAACCCGCACCTGGAGTTCCAGCGACGGCCCAGCTCCAAGCCCCACCTGAACCCAGTCGAGTGGTTCTGGAAGAAGCTCCGGCGGCGGGCGACCCACGACCGCCTGTCCGGCCTGAAGTCGTCGTTGCGGGCCAGCTTGCGCTATTTCCGGAACGTGAGGCAAAAGGGCAAGAGCATCATCGGGGGACGACCCAAGCGGAAGGCCACCAAATGAGGCAACGTTACCGGGTGCGTGTATGAGGGGTTACAGAAAGACAAAAGGCCCGTGCGGCAAGCATTTTTGCCACACGGGCCGACAAGACAGCGGAGAGGGAGGGATTCGAACCCTCGGTACGGTTTCCCGTACACAGCATTTCCAGTGCTGCACAATCGACCACTCTGCCACCTCTCCGTTCGGTCGCCACCTCAAAGGGGCTCGAAAGCGCCGTTGGGTTCGCCCGTTCCAATTAAACATAGGAGGTGCGCGGAACGGTGACAACTCATGCTGTTGCGGTCTCTCAACGCGCGGAGGTTACGTGTGATTCGCAAGGGGTACTTCGATCTGGTGGACTGGCCCCAGGACCCCAGTCTCTCAACGCGCGGAGGTCAAGTGTGATTCGCAAGGGCGCCCCTCGGCTGTGCGGCGCGTGTGGGTCCACCCGCGCGGGCTCGGCGGGAGCCACCCCCGAGGGACAGGGCAGAAACGAAGCCGTCCCGCTCGGCTCGGTTAAATCGGCTGGCTCCCGGTTCAGTGCTCTCGCGCGATCGCCAAAGCCCGCTCGCGAAGACCAGAGCCGACAGCGTCACGATCCTCGTCGGAATCGTGTACCACAGGCGCGGGGCTCCTGGCTTCTTACCCATTCGCCGCACGTGGGGTGGGGACGCGGACCGTACCCGAACGGGCCGGTGCCCCCACACGGTCGCCCCTCGTGCTCGGTTGCAGCGTTCGTCGGGTCTACACCGAACCGAGCCAATTTCACAGGGACGTCTCAATAGCCGACACTGCGCGATACCTTCATGCCGGCACCGTGAGCATGACTTGGGTCGTTGTGGGTTTGTTTCAAGTAGAAAGTTTGCTGGCTGAGCGAATGAGAAGCGCTCACCTGCGACAACCACTTGGGGAGAAGGGCTCGGAATGCCCTAAACAAGTTGCGGAGTCACTGAGCCATTATTCATGCCGGAGCGAAACTTCTCCTGCCATAAGCAAAATAGTGGCGGTCCGGACCACATATCTTTTTTGAATTGCAATCGTACCCGCCTTCGACCGTTGTTTTGCGCGTTACAGTTAGGAGAACCCACATGGTCTGCCCGCTGGAGCATGACCGGATTGCATTGTTATTCGGTTGAGCTCCTGATTCAATTATCGATCGCGCCGAGCGAAATCCTTCCCGCAAAGAAATTCGGGCCGCGCCCTCCCGACCAGGACCGGAACAAGGGAACGCCCGCTCCGATGGACGCAAGACGCCACCAGTTCGACGCTCTTCAACCGGCCCCGGGCGGCGCGAACGTCGGCACCGATCACGAGGCGCCAAAAACGCTCGTCTGGGACCCCTTCGACCCGCACACGCCGGCCACACCGCCGGCTGAACCGATCGCACTCGCCACGGTCGCGCCCGGACTCGAACCCCGGTTCGTGCCTTCCGGGGAGCCGCTCCAACCGGGCACCAAGATCCTCGGGTTCACCCTCACCGAGCACCTCGGCAAAGGCGCGTTCGCGCAAGTGTTTCTGGCGGAACAGGCCGCTATCGCCGGGCGCCTCGTGGTGCTGAAGATCACGAAGGAGCCGACCCCGGAACCGGACCGCCTGGGGCGGCTCCAGCACCCGAACGTGGTCCCGATCCACTCGGTCCACAGCGCCCCGCCGCACGAACTGATCTGCATGCCCTATCTGGGGCGCACCACCCTCGCCGACCTGCTCCGCGCCGAGCGCTGGCGCCGCGACCCGTCGCACTCGACGCGGCTCGCGTTCTCGGGCAGCCGCCCCACCCAGCCCGCGCTGGGCTCCGGCCCCGTACCCGTTGCGAACAAGGCTCAGCGTCCAGCCGCCGGCGGCACCGAACCGACTTCGCTCGCCGACCCGCAGCGCGTTTTGCGGCTCCTGGCCGACCTCGCGGCCGGGTTGGATCACGCGCACCAGCGTGGTATCCTCCACCTGGACATCAAACCCGCGAACGTGCTCATCGCCGACACCGGCGAGCCGATGCTGCTGGACTTCAACCTGTCCCACGACACCACCAGCAAGGTGCGCGAGCTGGTCGGCGGCACCCTCCCTTACGCGGCCCCGGAGCAGCTCGCCGAACTCACCGAGCAGGCCGGCAACCGGGTGGACCCGCGCACGGACCTGTACGCCCTCGGGGCGCTGGCTTACGAGCTGTTCACCACCGAGCAGGCGTTCCCCGCGGGCATGATGTCGCGGTCCGAGTTCAAGCGGTACGCCGCGCACCGGCAAACGGTCCCGTCGGTGCGCGCGAAGAACCCCGGGATCCCGCGGGCCGTGGACGCGGTCGTCCGGAAGCTCCTCGCCCCGAACCCGGCCGACCGCTATCAGACCGCGCGCGCACTCAAAACCGACCTCGACCGGCAACTCGCCGACCAGCCGCTCCTGGCGGCCCCCGACCGCTATCTGCCCGAGCGGCTGGGGAAGTGGCGCCGGCGGAACCCGTGGGTGGCGCTGCGGCTCGCGCTCGCGGCGGTGGTCGGGCTGGCGCTCGGGTTCGGCGGCGTGGTCTACCGCCAGGACGCCGCCGCGCAGGAGCAGGCCGCGACCGCTCAGGCGCTCGGCCTGCAAGGGCGGATGCCGGCGCTCCGGCTCGACCTGACCGCGCCAGGGGACACCGCCAGCCGCGCCCGCGGGCGGGCCGCCGCCGAGAAGCAACTCGGCACCTATGGGCTCCCACAAAACGACGGGTGGCAAACGGCGCGCGCGTTCGCCCGGCTCCCCGATTCCTTGAAATCCGGCGTCGCGGCCGACGTGGGCGAGCTGCTCCTCCTGCTCGCACACGCCCGCGCCCAAGACGCCCCGGCCGCCCCGGAACCCGAGCGCCAGGAGATCGCCGGCGAAGCGCTCCGGCTCAACCGGCTCGCCGAAAGTTGCTTCGCCCCCGGCTCGGCGCCGCCGTTCCTGTACACCCAGCGCGAGCGCCTGAGCGGGGCCAACGAGCGCCCCGCCGGGAGCGAACCGAAGCACCCCCGGGACCACTACCTCGAAGCGGTCGGGCTGGTCGCCGAGGGCAAGTTCCTTGCCGCGACGCGCCCGCTCGAACGGGCCGTTGCCGGCGACCCCGGGCACGGTGCCGCGCACTTCGCGCTGGCCGTGTGCCGCCAGCAGTTGGGCCAGTACCAGCGGGCGCTGGAGCGGTACGACACCGCCCACGCGCTGCTCCCCCGCGACCCGCGCCCCGTGTTCAACCGCGGGGTTCTGTACGGGCTCCAGAAGCGGCCCGCACCGGCCGAGGCCGAGTTCACCCTGGCCATCGAGATCGACCCGGACCACGGGGACTCGTACCGGAACCGCGCGGTCGCCCGGCTCGCCCAGAAGAAGTTCGCCGACGCCGAGGGCGACCTCACCGCGGCGCTCGACAAGGGCGTCTCCCCGCTCCAGGTGTACCCGCTGCGGGCACAGATCCGGGCGCTCCGGAACAACCCCCGCGGGGCCGCGCAGGACCGCGCCGCCGCTGCCGCCTGCGAGCCCAGGACCGAAGCCGATTTCCTCGCCCGCGGGCGGTCCCGGCTCCCGGCGGACCCGGCCGGGGCGCGGAGCGATTTCGGGGCCGCGGCCCGGCTCAACCGGCTC
>DASWYH010001015.1:0-9339 GCA_036405095.1 Gemmata sp.
GGGAGGAAGGGCGCCCTTTCCGTCGGAATTTTGGTGCCGTGCGATCTGCGCCCGAACGAACTCGGCGCGCTCGGGGTCCCCGTTTTCATCGAGCCAGTCCGCGAAGACCAGACGGGGGGTATCCTCGTCCGGGTGCGCGGCGATGGCCGCCATCAGTGCGTCACGGTCGCTCACGGTTCACTCCCTCTCGGGGACAAGGGCGCTCACCCGACCCCCCGGGCAGGGACATTCGTTCCCCGGCGGTGGTTCGGCATCTCGTCCCTGTCGCACCATGCGTCTCGAAGGGCGCCGGCGCGAGCGAGCCACGCGGCACAAGCGCCTCCGGTTCGGGCACGGGTTCAAGGTCGTCCGCGGCGCCGGGCACAGCCCGGTGCGGGCCGGACAACCGACACCGGGGGCCGATCCGCGGCCGCACGTGGCGAGCGGGATCGGCGCCGCGAAGCAGCGGGTGCAGGTCGGCCGCGGAGGGCGCCCCCGGTGCGGGGCCGGAGACACGGGCCGCATCACGCCCGACTCCGCGCCGCGAAGCGAGACGCTCTGGCCGAGCACGGGCGGTGCTCGCAAACATCGACCGGGTAAATTGGGACGAACTGAAGCACGTGTACGGGAGCTGTGAGAGCGTTCCTGACGGCGTCCGCCGCCTCGCCCATTCGGATCGTACCGAGCGGTTCGGCGCGCTGTCCTACATCTCCGAGGATCTTCGGAGTGACGCAGTTGGGTACGGCTGCGCGTTCCGCGCACCGCCTTCGGCGCACAGGGCTTCCGCCGTGTGCTACGCCCGGCGACCCTCCGGGGGGCCAAAAACCCGACAGCCGGCCGGGTCGGCGAATGCCGCCACCGAACTGTTCGGTGGCGGCATTCGCCGCGGGAGACGCGGCTGAGCGCCCTGCCGGGCCGGCTCCACAGGCGGACGAGGTGACCGACGAGCGTATCCCCAATCGCTTCCCTGGCTGAGCGCGTGGGAGTAGGCCCCGCCCACGCGCACCGCCGATTCGAACGGTCGCCTATTTCGCCTTCTGGACCGTCAGCTTCCGGCTGTAAATCGTCTTGCCGTGCGCGATGTAGAGCACGCTGTGGTCCGGGCCGCCGAGGACGCATGTCGTCAGCGGCTGATCCGCGTCCACCTTCGGCAGCACGCCGCAGGGGCGACCGGTTGGGTCGAAGATTTGCACCCCCATTGTGCTCGTGACGTAGAACCGCCCGACCTTATCGACGGCCATGCCGTCCCCCTGTGAGTTCTGCACATACGGCGGCGGCTCGTTGAACTTGAACTCGCCCTTGGGGTCGATCGGCAGGCGCATCGGCATCGTGGGCATCTTGGCGTCGAGCACCCCCTCCTTGGTCACCCGGAACGTCCAGGTGTGCATCCCGCCGTAGTCGGACACGGCCAGCGTGCCGCCGTCGTTCGACAGGGCGATCCCATTCGGCTTGCTGATGCCCGTGTCCACCACCTTCACCGCGCCGGTCTTCGGGTCGATCCGCGTCACTTGCTTCGCCGCGGTCTCCGTGATCAGGATGAACCCGTCCTTCGTGACCGCGAGGTCGTTCGGCTTGACGCCCTCCGCGACGACCTTGACCGCGCCGCTGCCGGGGTTGATGGCGATGACGCGGCTCTTCGCCCCCTGGCACCCGTACAGGACGGACTCGTCCGGGCTGAATTTGAGTCCGCTCACCGACTCCTTGCAGATCTCCTTGCGCGTCCCGTCCGCGCCGATGCGAACGACCGACGGGGCCTTCATGTCGCAGAAGTACACGTTGCCGGCCTTATCGGCGCACAGCGCGTCTGCGAAGCCGAGGTCCTTCGCGACCACCTTCCACGACTCGCCGCGGACCAGCAGGTTGAGGAGCGTCAGGTCGCCGCCGAGGTCGCCGCGGGTGTCGAGGACCGGGGTGAACTTGTCCTTCCGCCAGAGCCACTTCATGGCGTCGGGGAACTTCGCGCCGCCGAAATCGGAGTTGTGGGCGTAGCCCTCGGCCCAGTCGAACCGGACATCGTAGCCCATGTACTTCAGGGCCGACGCCATCTGCTGGTTGGCCCACGGCCAGCTCCCGAAGGCGTTATCGACGTCGCCGCTGGTGTCGGCCATGTAGACGCGGATCGGTTTGGGCTCGGTCTTGCGGACCAGCGACGGGTACACGTCCCCGCCGCGCAGGTTCGTGAAGCTGCCCACGCTCGAGTACACCTTGCGGAAGAAGTCGGTCCGCTCCCACGCGGCGGTGAACGCGCAGATCGCACCGGAACTGGACCCGCCGATGGCGTGCATCTCGGGGTCGTCCGAGATGGCGTACTTCTTGCGCACCTCCGGGATGAGCTCCTCGATCAGGAAGCGGGCGTAGCGGTCGCCGAGGCCGTCGTACTCGAAGCCGCGGTTCGAGTGCCGCCCCTGGACCCGCGGCTTGCCCTTCTCGTGCCCGGGGTTGACGAACACGGCGATCGTCGGGGGCATGTCCCCCCTGGCGATCAGATTGTCGAAGACGACCGGCACGCGCCACCGGCCCTTGTCGCCCTTCATGCCCTCGCCGTCCTGGAACACCATCAGCGCGGCGGGCTTGTCGGCCTTGTACTGGGCCGGCACGTAGACCGACCAGTCGCGGGTGGTGTTCGGGAAGATCTTTGATTCGAACGCGGGCATCTGCACCACCGTCCCCTTCGGCACCCCCTCCTGCGCGACGGCGTCCGGGTGCGGCTTCCATTCGGGCTTGGTTTCGGTGTGCGGGAGCTTCGTGCTCTCGGCCTTCTCGTTCCACAGCCACCGGAGCGCGTCCGGCAGCACCTCGCCGCCCCACTTGCCGCTGTGGCCGCCGTCGGTCATCTCCAGTTTGTACCTGTACCCGGCGAACTGCAGGGCCGCCGCGAGGTCCTGGTTGCTGAGCGGCCAGTTCCCGTGCAGGTTGTTCAGGTCGTCCTTGCCGTCCTGCAGGTAGACCTTAATGGCCTTCGGCTTGTTCTTGGTCTTGCGCACGAGGCCCGGGTACGCCCAGCCCCCGCGGATGTTGGTGAAGCTGCCGATGTGGCTCAGCACCAGCCCGAACTGCTCCGGCTTCTCCCACGCGACCGTGAACGCGGCGATGCCGCTCGACGAGATGCCGCACACGGCCCGCTTCGCTGGGTCCTTCGTGACGTTGAGCCCCTTGAGGGCCGCCGGCAGGAACTCCTCAACGAGGAACCTCGCGTTCCGATCGCCCATCGAGTCGTACTCGAACGAGCGGTTGCTGCGGCTGCCGGCTCCGGGCATGGTGGCCTGCACGGTCCCGGGGTCGACGAACACGGCGATCGTGACGGGCATGGCCTTCTGGTGGATGAGGTTGTCGAACACCACGGGCACCCGGAAGCCGCCCTTGGGGTTCGCGTACCCGCCGCCGTCCATGAAGACCATCAGCGCGGCCGGCTCGTCGGGCTTGTACTGAGCCGGAACGTAGACGCTGAACCCGCGTTTGGTGCCCGGATAGATGTTGCTCTCGGCGAACTGCCCGGCGGTGACCTTCCCCTGCGGGACGCCGGGCCGAACGACCCGATCGGGGTGTTCCTCGGCCGGGGCTCGCGTTTGCGAGGCCACCAGCAGCAGGGCGAACGCGATCGAACCGCGGGTGAGAGGAATCATCACCGGACTCCCGGAGAGTTAGGGCCGCATGTCAAACGTTGAACTTGCTTTAGCGGATTTGCGACACGCAGACACCGTTTTGGCGTGACGGAATCGCTCTTTCCGCGACCGGGTCGGGTTCGGGAAAGGGCGTGTCGCCCGAGACAATTCGGGTGGTGCTCACGAAGAGGTTGCCTGTTGCTTGATGTGGACGTTCCTCATGGTCGTGGGCCGGGACCGCGCGCCCGAGGCGGTTCCGGTGACGCGCCCCGAGGATCAGGAACTGATCGAGGCGCGACCCGTGTGACACGACCAACTGTGGAACTCCGCAACCGGGACCTGGAACTACCGCTCCCCCGGCTCGACCCACTTTGTCGGCGGCTCGATCGGTTTCCAGGTCGCGAGCGCGACGAGCAACCCGGGCACGCTGTCGGCCACGAGGAGCAGGTCGCGGTGCTTCGGCTTCAACAGCCCCTCCGCAACGACGTGATCGAGCCACGCGAGCAGCGGCGTGAAGAACCCGTTCGCGTTCAGCACCGCGACCGGCTTCGCGTGAATCCCGAGCTGTGCCCACGTCAGGATCTCGAACAACTCGTCGCAGGTGCCGAACCCGCCGGGCAGCGCCACGAACGCGTGGCTCCGGTCGGCCATGAGCGCTTTGCGCTCGTGCATCGTGTTGACCACGATGAGTTCGGTGCAGTCTTCCTGAGCGACCTCCTTGAGGGCGAGGGCGTGCGGGATCACCCCGACCACCGCGCCGCCGGCCGCGAGCGCCGCGGAGGCGACCTGACCCATGAGACCGACCCGCCCCCCGCCGTACACGAGCGCCAGCCCGCCGGCGGCCAGCGCGCGGCCCAGGTCGCGCGCGACCTCGGCGTAAAGCGGGTTGGAACCGCTCGCCGACCCGCAAAACACGCACACGGAGTTCATTGGTGATTCGCCGCCGGTGGCGGCGCCGCTAGGTCCGGGTCGGGCACGACCTCGGCCGCCGCGCCCCAAAAGCCGCTTCGTGCGATCGGCCCCTCAATCTCCGTTCCCGTGCGGAGCCACAGCAACAGCGGGGTCGTGAGCGCGGTCGTCGCGAGCGCCATGATTACGAGTACGCAAAACAGGCTCCGCGGCACCACCCCCAATTCGTAGCCCAGGTTGATGGCAACGAGGGCCATCAGCCCGCGGGCGTTCATCATCGCGCCGATGATCCCGGCTTCCTTCCAGGTGAACCCGCTGACCCGGGCCGCCAACCCGCAACCCGCGAGCTTCCCGGCCACCGCCGCGAGGGTGACACCGCCGCAAATCGCCCACAGGGCGCGGCCGTGCAGGGCGCTGATGTCGGTTCGCAGCCCCGTGTAGGTAAAAAACACCGGCACGAAGAACCCGGCGACCACGTCGTGCAACTTTGCCGCGGCGCGTTCGCGCAGCTCGCTCTGGTCCGACAGGATCACCCCGAACAGGAACGCCCCGAACACCGCGAAGATGCCGATCACGTTCGTCGCGATCGCGCACAGGAACAGCCCCACGAACAGGACCGCCATTGCCGTGGGGCTGAGCTTGCCACCGTTGGCACGCAGCGAGTGCGCAAAGTACCGCACCACCACCGGGCGCACCGCGAGGAACAAGAACACCACGAACGCGGCGGTCAGCCCGATCATGCGGAGCGTTTCGCGCACGTCGAAGTTCGACTTCACCACCGCCGCGACGCTCGCCAACAGGACCCACCCGACCGCGTCGTCCACTGCCGCCGCGGTGATGGTGATCGCGCCCAACCGCGTCCGGGTGATGTTCAGTTCCATCATGATCCGCCCCAGAACCGGGATCGCGGTGATCGCCAGCGCGACCCCCATAAAGAGCGTGAGCCCGAACAGCGGCACCGGACCCGCTTTCGGGTGCGGTTCCAGTTCCGGGTGAACCAGCTGCGCGAGCCCGGCTCCGAGCGCGAACGGCAGCCCGATCCCCGCGAGCGAGATCAGCACCGCGGCCCGGCCGTGAGATTTCACGTGCTCGAACTCGAACTCCAGGCCCACGAGGAAGAGAAGAAAGATCAGCCCGAGCTGCGCGACGGTGGTGAAGATTTTGGGCAGAACGGCGTCCGCGAGCGGTTGCTCCACGCCCGGGAGCGCGGGCCGGAACACCGCCGCATAGAGTTCGGGACACAGCCACCCGAAGAGCGACGGCCCGAGCAACAGCCCGACCAGGATCTCACCCACCACCGCGGGCTGTCCGAGGCGCCGGGCCAGGGCACCGAACGCCCGCGCCGCCGCGATGATGACCACCAGTTGCACCAGCACCGGCAGCAACAGGTGTTCAACGTCCAACGCGCCCAGCGAATCGGCGGCTTCGACAGAAGAAAGGGTCATGCAGGGACCGCCCAACAGGCGCACGTGGCTTGCCGGTGATACTGCGCCGGAGGAGCGAGTTTACAGACGTATCACTTCTTCCCGGCTTTCCCGGGCTTACGCAGGCGGTTCAGGTTCGGCTGAGAGTACGGACAGCCGATGGCCGTGAGGTGGAACTCAATGTGGTCGCGCAGTTCCGGGGCTTCAGAGCCGAGCAGAGAACTGCCGCGTGGGCCTCGGGCGGCACCGTGACGGCCGGGCGTTTCGACACCTTAGAAAACGATCTCGCCCCCAAGAACCGCGGCCTGCCCGAAATCAAACAGGCTTACCGTAAATCGGGACGAAATCGGCGGAGCCCCAATGTCCGGGCGCACAGACCGTCACCCTGGGATGCTCGAAAACTCCTCGAACAGATCGCCCCCGGGCCATTTTTTGACCGCATCGGCCGCAACGTGCATCAATCCGTCGATCAGCGCGGACGGTTGTTTGCCGTCAGGGCTCGCGTCGGTGTTGAACAGCACGGCCCAGTTCAACCCGTCCCACCGGCGAACCAGGAGCGTACTCGTTCCAGAAATCAGCCCGTTGTGCCACGCATTCAGGCGGCCCTTGTTGCCGACCGGGCGCACGCTCCACCCGCACCCATAATAAACGTCCCGCGGTTTCTTGTCGGGGGTGAACCCGGCTTCCCCCTCGGGGCGCGCCCACATTTCTTTTATTGTGTCGGCGGACAGGAGGGGCGACTTGCGGTCCGTATCGAGCGCCGACGCGAACCGCACGAGATCAACAGCCGACGCGAGCCAACCGCCGTGCGCCTCGAAGCCCTCGACGTTTTGTGCCCCGTCCGGGAGCGGCACCCGCTGCCCGGTTCGTGGCGGGTACAGGCACGGCCCCTTTCGGTCCTTCGAGTCGCGGTAGGCAACTTCGGCCTTGGGGCGGTTCTCCGGGAGCGCCCTGGCGAGTACCGGGGTGTGAGTCCCGACGGCTTTGAATACGTTTTGTTTCACCCAAGGTTCGTATCCCTGGCCGGTCACGGACTCAATGACGCGCCCGAGAACGAGGTACCCCAGGTTCGAGTACGCGAACCGCGCCCCCGGATCGAAATCGAGCGGGCGCCCCATCATGTAACGCACGACGTCGCCGGGCGTTGGGGGGCCGTCGAGTTTCAACTCGCGCGTGATCCGCGCCGGGATCCCAATGGGATCGAACCCGCCCTTGCGGTCCCGGTCCCAACCGCCGGTGTGCTGGAGGCACTGGCGCACCGTGACCTTGTCCCATCGTGCGTCGACATCAGCGCCGTTCGCCGGCGCCGGTTTCAGCTTGACGTATTTCAGAACCGGGTCGTCGAGTTTCAACTTCTTGCGCTCGACCAGCATCAGGACGGCAACCGCGGTCACCGGTTTGGACACGCTGGCGATGCGGAACAGCGCGTCCGGTCGCACGGGCGCCTTCTTTTCGGCGTCCGCGAGCCCGAACCCGCGCGCGTACACGAGTTTCCCGCTGCGCGTGACCGCGACCGCGGCGCCCGGGATCTTGTGCTCGGGCAGAAACGACGTGAAGAGCGTGTCGAACGGGCTCAGGTTCGGGTCTGCGGTTCCGGTGGCTTGAACTTCGCTCTCGGCGCCGGGGGCGGGGCGCAAGCCCCCGGCGGAAGCGAGCGCAACGGAAGCGAGAAAAGACCGGCGGGAGTGTGACACGCGGACGTTCCTTGAGGGCGGGCGCCCGCGGTCCGGCGGGCGCTCAGGGGTATTCGCTATTGATCCGCTTCTTCACGTCATCGGGCGGGTTCTCGCCCCACCCGGACGCGAGGACCGTTCCGTAGTCGAGCAACTGTAAAGGCCCCCCGTCCGCTTTGAGGCGCCCGAGGAAGAGCGTCACCTTCCGGCGGTCGAGCAGGATGTAATACCACGCGGGGCGGTCCTTGTCTCGGCCGCGAACCAGATAAACGAGCCGGCCGCTCTTGACCAACCGATCCGCGAACGATTTCGGGCGCTCGGTTGCTGTTGACCCCTCGGGCATGAGTGCGTCCCCCGCGTTCCGCGGCACGATCGTGCGCGCGTCACCTGATGTACGCGGGGGCCGGGACGTTTTTCACCCCCGCCGGGGTCGGTTGGGTTACGGGCGCGACTTGCCGGGTTCGGGGAAGTCGTTCGATGCGTCGTCGAGAACGAGCACCCAGTCGAGCAACTCGCCAGCGTCGGGCGGGGTGAACGACTTCGCTCCCGTGTTCGCAAACGTGCCGATGAGAGCCGCCTTGCCGTCGCGCGGGTTGAACCACCACGCTTTGACCTTCGGGCCGTTGACCTTGTCCATCGCAACGCGGAACGAGCGCCCCAAGGGGGCGTAGACCATTGCAAAACTGCCCCGGGCGTCGCGCGTTGCCACGAACCGCCGGGTGCCGGCACCCGGGACGGCGGTACTCACCTCGTCGGGAACGATTACCGAATCGTCGGGGACGCGGGTGAGGTACGGGCGCGACTCGATGAGCCGGCGCCCGTACCCCATCTGTTTGCCGCCGGGGTGCTCGATCGCTTCTTCCCAACTCGCGAGCGGGGCGTTCACCGGTTTGCGACTCTTGGAGTAGAACTGCCAGACGGAGTGGTGCCCGTAGGTGTGCCCGCACGCACCCGAAAACACGTCCCAGTAGAACGGCCGCCGGACATCGGCTGCGACGGAGTGCCCGAGTTCCTTGGCCTTGAACGATATCGGGTGCCCTTCGTAAACCGGCTCGCCGTCCAGAACGGGCTTCACGGGCTTCAGATTGTAATCGGCGAGCGTCTTGTCGTAGCGCCCGGTGAACTCGATCTGGTGCCCGTTCTGGCGCATGTTGAAATCGAGCCAGGCGTCACCGTGGAAGGGGGCCGACGAACCCGCCCCGCCGGTCGGGTGGAACGTAATCAGATGCGTGCCGCCGTCGCCCTTGCGCAGCCCTTTTGCCATCGCGCGAATGATGCGCTTGTGCGCGTCGGTCTCGACGGGCCGGTCGCCTCCCAGAATCCAGATGACCGATTTGTCCTTGTAGCGTTTGCCGAGCCACTCGCCGTAAGCTTCCGCGTTCGCGGCGGTAAAGACTTCCGGCCCCTGCCCCCACTTCTTGTTCCACTTGTCGCCCCAGGTGGGCAGCATTGCGGTGTAGATGCCGTGTTCCGCGGCCGTGTTGACGACCCAATCGACGTGCTCGAAGTACTTTTCGTTCGGTTTCGTGGGGTCGTTATCGGTGAGTGGCTTGTGCCCGTAGGCGTTGGGTTCGTTGAGCCCGTCGAACTCGGCGAGCGCGACCGCCTGAACGACGTTGTACCCTTGCGCGGCACGGGTCTTGAGATATTTGGCGGCCTGTTCGCGGTCGAGCCGGTGGAACAGTTCCCAGGCGGTGTCGGCGAGGTAGAAGAACGGCTTCCCGTCGGCGGTGACGAGGAACCGCTTGTTGT
>DASWYH010001016.1:0-8778 GCA_036405095.1 Gemmata sp.
TAGGTCGCGTGAATCGGTCCCATGCGGCTCCTTCAGTTGGCGTTCCGAGCACGGAATTTTACTCCGTGGTGCGGCGGCTCCGCAACAGGCGCCGCGCCTGCCGGAACCAATCGACTTCGATCCAGTCGTCGCCGATCGGCGGAACCCGGTGGTGCTCCCAGCCCGCGAGTTCGAGTGCGCCCATCATCGCGTCGCCGCGGATACGGTTGCTGGTGTGAACGATGACCGGGCACGCCGGCGCGAGCGTCGCGAGGTGCTTTGCGACATCGAGCCCGTCGCCGGGGTCAACGTCGCGCAGCGGGAGCAGGTCGTGGTCGAGTGAGATGAGCGCCGCCGACGCCAGATGTGATGGCAACTCAGCGAGCATGCGGTGAGCGTCCGCCCAGATGACGAGTTCGGCGCCGAGTTTCGCCGCGACGGCTTCGAAACGGTCGACGCGCTCACGATCGTCTTCGAGCATCAGCACGATGGGCATCACTTCCCCCCGCGCACGTTCCGCAGCGCCCGCTTGCAGATATTGGCAGTCGCCGCGGATGCGGATTCCGTTTTCCAGCGCGCGCACAGCTCCGTTACCCACGCGGGTTGCCCCTTGGCCGCGTCGTTGAGCCAGTTGCCGACCGAATCCTGAACGTACTTCGCGGGGTCGGCTTTCAGCGGTTCCAGGATCGGCCGCGCGAGCTCGGGGTTCTGCTTCAGCGCGTCGATGTGCGCGCACCACACCCCGCGGGGGCGGGTGGCCTCGCTCGCGAACCGGCGCACGTTCGGCGAGGCGTGTTCGGCCCACGGGGTGAGCGCCTTCACCGCGTGCCCCACGTTCTTCGCGAGGTGCGGTCGGAGCGCCATCCAGGCCCACTCGCGCACGCCGAAGTGTCGGTCGTCGGCCAGGGGCCGGATCAGGTCGAGTTTGGTGTTCAGTTTGAGTTTCGGGGCGCGCCCGATGACGTAGCACGCCCACCCGCGCACGGTGTCCGAGGTGTGCCCGGCGAGCGCGGGCACACCGTCGACGGTGAGGTGCCGGAGGAGCACCTCGCCGACCGCGTCCATGCGCCGCGTGATGCCCTGCGCGGCCATCCCGCGCACGAGTTCGACCGCCTCCGCGGGCACACCGGGGACGGCCGCGACGAGCAGAGCCGCGAAGTCGATTGCGAGCCCTTCGGCGAGGGTCGCGGACGCCGCCGTGCCCGCGTTGAGTTGGGCGAGCAACCCGGGCGGGATGTCCGCGCGCCGCGAGGCGCCCTTGCGCTGTTCGTCCATCGGTTTCACCCAGAAACGTGATTGGCCGCGCCGCGATTCGATCGGGATTGCGTTCCCTGACAAGTTACGCACATCCGGCCCGGGCGTCGCTTTTGGTGCCCGTCGCTTGGTGGCGCGCGGAGACACACCACCTCGCCCACATTTGTGCCGCGCCATAGGTCCCGCGTGGTCCGACCAGAGCGCCCGGTGGCGCACCCCAAGAGTACCACGAACCCGCGGCCGTGGAACTGCGGCCTTTTGCGGCTGCCGTTACCGTTGAACCCGACGTACACCTTGGTGCCATCGAGAAGCGGGTGGTCGGTGCCAGGGACCAGTTCACCGTGGTCGGGTCGCTGAGCTTTTCGACTCCGTGCTCGCGTCAGTTCGTGGGTCGCCGCTTGCAGAATCCGGCACGGGCGGGCGGTAACACACGTGGGGCGGCCCTTCTGCTTGGTCGGTTGACGCGGGACCGCGACAGCCCAGATGTACTCGACCCAGTCAGGCACGGTCGCATGAAACGTCCGCCCCGACGCCTCGCCCACTTTCCGCGCGATGGGTTTGTGGACTATCGTGGTCGGCATCGCATCCAGTAACCGCCCGCGCGGGCCGGGCGACTCGGCCGCCTTCCGCAGCTTGTGCAGCAGTTGCTCGTCAGGCCACGCCGGCCGGCAGTTGGTGCGGTTCCAGGTCTTCAGCACCGGGAGGGCTTGTTCGGCCGATAGGGCGAAATCCTTAGACCTCATTCACGATAGGGCGGTGCGGGTTCCAACCCCTACCCCATCAGATTTCAGGAGGCGTTTCGGTAGTCGAGCATGCGGTTGACCAACCCGGCGATGGCCCGAACCCGCACCGCGTGCCCGTGTCGCCGGTGCCGGTTCACATGCGCCACCGCCCGGAACCGGCGCAACCGACCGATCCCGTGCTCGACCACGACCCGACGCCGGCGGAACGCCCGGTTGTTCTTGCGGTCCTCGGGCGGGCGCTCCTTCCCGCGCGGCTTGCGGCGCGGGCACGCGCCCAATGGGCTGACGTCCCGGATGCCCGTGTACCCCAGATCGCCGAGCCCGCCGACCCCGGCGGGGAGTCGCCTCATCAGCCGCGACCGCTTCAGCAGCTTGATGTCGGCCCACCGACCCGGCACCGAATCGGACACGTCCACGATTCGCCCCGACTCCTCGTCCACGGCCACTTGGCTCTTGAGCGTGTGGGCCTTCTTCTGGCCCGAGTCGTACGCCCGCTGCCGCCTCTTCGGGCGCTGCGTCCGTTGCTCGAACGCGTCGATCACCACGGCCAGACCCGGCGTATCCTTCAACAGCGCCGGGAGTCGCTTGCGCCGGGCGACGCCGGGGTCGGGCATGCGCATCGTGTCCTGGCCGGCTTGCTCCAGGGCCGGCCGGCACCGGGTGCGGGTCCGGCTGGCGGTCGAGTCGGACACCCCGAACAGGAACCCGAGGGCCTCGTTGGTCGGGTACTGGCGGAGCCAGACGACGGCCAGCAGCACCTGGTCGGCGGTCGACAGGTCGAAGTCGTCCCCGCCCCCGATGGCCCGCTGACGGTCGGGGCGCGCGAGCTTCTTCCGGTGCGCGGCTTCGACCGCCGGAACAACCTGGGCCGCCAACTCGTCGAACACCGCAACCGACAACCCGGTCAGGTGCTGGAACACCACCGGGTGCTTCCGCAGGTTGTCCAGACGCGCGATCATGGCACGGACTCAACAAGGTTTGAGGCGTCCCGACATCCTACGAAACGGCCACTATCGTGAATGAGGTCTATTCCCTCCTCCGCACGAGCAGATAATCGGTGGAGGAGTGGCACGCATGCTCCTGGCTCAGTGTGGCCGACCCGTGACCAGTAGTATCCACCTCACCCACGCACAACGCCAGGAACTCTTTGCCCGCTACCGCCGGGACGCCGACCCCGAGGTCCGGCTGCGTGCCCACATCCTGTTGCTCCTGGACGCCGGGTACCCGTGGGCGACCATCGAAGCCGTCCTGTTCTGCTCGGCCAGCACCATCAGCCGTTGGAAGCGGCGGTACGAGCAAGAGGGGGTCGATGCCGTCCTCGGTCGCCCTCGGGGCAGGAGGCGGTCCGGGGTTCACATCTGGGCGGCCGTGGTGGTCCGCTGGGTGCTGACGCTCTCGCCCACGCAGTTCCGATTCGTCCGGAGCAGGTGGTCCTGTGAGGCGGCGGCGGTGGTCCTGCGGGACGACTACGGGGTGCGGGTCGGGCGGGAGACGGTGCGCCTGTGGCTGCGGGAGGCCGACTTGGTGTGGCGACGACCCAAGCCGACCATCCGTCCGAAGGACCCGGACCGGGAGGGCAAACTCCGTACGCTCCGGGCGCTGCTCAGGAACCTCCCGGATGACGAGACGGCGGTGTTCATGGACGAGGTGGACGTGAACCTCAACCCGAAGGTCGGGTGCCAGTGGATGAAGCGGGGCGAGCAGGCGGCAGTCGAGACGCCCGGCACGAACGAGAAGCGATACCTGGCCGGGAGCATCCACTGGCGAACCGGGCGGGTCATCCTGGCCGAGGGGAAACCGAAGGAGGGGCGTGGAGCCGCTCTGTTCGTTCGCCACCTGGACGACCTGCGCCGGGCGTTCCGGCACTACAAGGTCATTCACGTCATCTGCGACAACGCCAACTTCCATAAGCCGGACAAGAGCAAGGCGGTCAAGAAGTACCTGACCGAGTGGTCCGGGCGGGTGGTGCTGCACTACCTGCCGACGTACTCGCCGGACTGCAACCCGGTGGAGCGAGTGTGGTGGCGGCTGCATGAGGCCGTCACCCGGAACCACCGGTGCCAGACCATGGACGAACTGCTGGACCTGACCTTTGATTGGTTCGCTTCTCGCACCCACTTCCGGGTCCGAAGTGGCATATATGACGAAACGCCTGGAAAATGAGCCTCACTTCGCCATTTGGTGGGAGGTATTTAGCTAGCACGCGGCGGTGGGGGGCGCCTTATCGTCGTCCGCTCCTTGCACCGCCGTAAGCCGATTGGTGATCAGTGCGAGAGCTCGCGTCTGGACCTCGTTCAGCCGATCCACCCCACCGTCACCGCCCCACGAATCACCTCATTTCCGTTGCCGCGCCCTTCGGCGTCCGCTCGCAACGCGTCCAGAATCAGCGGCGACAGCTCGGGCCGGTCCATTTCCTCCAGGGAACGCCGGAAGCCCCACCGATACCGCCGCCCGGACGGATGCACGCTCGGCGGCAGGACGCTCAGGCCGCCCCGCCCGCGGAACTCCAGTTGCGGGTGGCATGGGGTAATTTTGGATCTGGTGGCTACACCCTCTGGGTGGCGGAACAGGAGCTGATAGCGGTATGGCTTGCGGCTGCCGGTCAACACCTTCGGGGCGACGGGTTCGGCTCCGAGCCGCCGCACCAACTCGGCGTGGGCGTCCGGCCCGTCCACGTCGATGGCCAGCACGTCGCTGACCGGGCCGAGCACTGCGGCCATACCGGCGTCGGGCCGCTCCCGCCACCATCCGTTCACCTCGTTCGGGGTCGGGGCAACGGTCTGGTACGCCTTCCACGGGATCGCGGCCCGCTTCTCGCCGGGGAGCAGCGGCACCACCGCCAGCCCCGTGCGAGCGTACGCCTCGGCTTCTTCCTGGTGGTCAATCAGGGTGTTGAACGTCGGGGCCTCCCGCGGCATCAACCGCTTCCGCGGGTGGCCAACGCCGGACGGATGAGGCGACTCTTTTTCAGCGTGTGAGTTTGAAATCCTGGCGGAGCGGCACACGCCGTTGCTCCGCGTGCCGACGTTGGGTATGCTCATGATGTTCACTCCGAAACGCCGGCCGAGTCGCTGTCCGCAAAACAGCTCGGTCGGCGTCTTCACGTTAAGGTTCTTTCGACAACTAAATTCCCAAACCGCTCTCTCGGTCAACGGACGAAGACGTGTCGGGTCAGATCGAACTCGACAAGAGACTCGTTGCGCAATAGCGGTCGGTGGGCTATTCATAGGGCATGACGAATTACGAGAAGCTGCGCCGGAAGCCGCTATTGTTCCGCATGTTCACCGGTCTCTCGGCGGCCGCGTTCGACGCGCTGGTGGCGGATCTGGAGCCCGTGTGGTTGGCCCGCAAGGCCACGCGCGGGGCGCGCCGCCCGCGCCAACGGAAGCCCGGTGCCGGGCGCAAGGTGAAGTTGGCATTCGCGGATCGGGTACTGGTGGTATTGCTGTACTATCGGGTGTACGTGACGCAGGAGTTCGTGGGGTTCTTGTTCGGCGTGGACAAGGGGACCGTTTCTCGTGAGGTTCAGGAATTGGGCCTGTGCATGGTCGGGGTGTTCCGCATCCCGGAGCGCAAGGTACGGGTCGATGCGGACGACCTGGAAGCGGTGTTCGTGGACGCGACCGAGCAACCGGTGAACCGTCCGAAGCGGAAGCCGCGGCGCAGCTACTCGGGGAAGAAGAAGCGTCACACGGTCAAGCACCAAGTCGTGGTGACGCAGGCGAGCAAGGGGCCGGGCGAGAAACAGAAGGTGCGGGTCAAGGCCGTGTCGAAGGCGGCGAAGGGTCGGGTTCACGACAAGAAGGTGTACGACCGCTCGCGGTTGCGGATTCCGAAGGGGGTGCCCAAGTCGGGCGACAGCGGGTATCAGGGGAGCGATCTTCGCGTGCCCAAGAAGAAGCCGAGAAAGGGCTCGTTGAGCGATGAGGAGAGGGGCGCGAATCGGCGGTTGGCGCGGGAGCGGATCGTGGCCGAGCACGGGATCGGGAAGATGAAGATCTGGCGCATCGCCGCGGACCGATACCGCAACCCGCCGCGCCGGCACACGGTCATGATGAAGAACGTCGCCGGGCTCCACAACCGCATGTACGGCTAACGCTCACACACGATTGCGGGGCCGGGGTGGCCTCAACCAACGCCTATTGCGCAACGAGTCTACTCTTCAATCCGATTTCAGTAGTTTCAAGTTGGGCGTTTTATGAGTAGCGGGGCGCATGAGTTTTCCGTTCGATGGTGGTTACCACGCCGCCATGATCGGAGCCCCCATGCGCCCCAGGACTCAATCTATTCGCCCGACGGCCGCGGAGGCCACGCGGCATCTGCGCCCGGTGCTCACCGACTGGCTCGGTCGGGCCGTTCGGCTCCCGCCCCGACGACGCACCTGCACACCGGAGACCGTTTGGAGCGTCGTCCTGTTCGCCCGCTCGATTGCCACGGCGTGCGCCGCATGTGCCGGAGTTCCGTCCGGACAGGCGATCTGGGATTGCTTGTACCTGGCGCTCCCCGAGCGGAGGCGCACCCTGGAGCGGCGGTTGCGCCCGGCGCTCCACGCCCCGCTCGGGAACCGCAACCGCCGAGCCGACGTGGCCATCGATTATCACCGGATCGGGTATTACGGGGAGCCGAACCGGGACACCACCCGGTCCAAACAGACCGCCGGTACCCACACGTTCCACACGTACGCCACCGCGTGCCTCGTTGGCGGGTCGGACCGATACACCTTGGGGTTGACGGCGGTGGGCGAGAAGGAGCCGATGACGGCCGTCCTCGCCCGATTGCTCGAACAGGTGGCCGCGGCGCGAGTTACGATCCGGGCGGCGCTCTTGGACAAGGCGTTCTTCTCGATTCCGGTGATGCGGTTGCTGCAGTCCCGCGAGGTGCCGTTCGTGATTCCCGCGGTGGTCCGCGGGCGCAACCCCCGACCCGGTGTGCCCGCGGTCGGTCTGCGAGCGGTGCGACGGTGTGGCGCGGGTCGGTACGGGTACACGCACGCGGATCGGGGCGCGTCGGTGCCGCTCACGGTGATGGTGGCTCACAAGAGTTATCGGCACCGGAGAACCGGGAGCCGGCGGAGCAAGAAGCTGCTGTGCGCCACCTGGCGGGTGACCGGCACGCCGGTGGCGATTCGGGATCGGTATCGCACGCGGTTCGGGATCGAAAGCAGTTACCGGCAGTTGGGCCATGTGCGGCCCCGAACCTCAACCACCGACGGGGTGATCCGGTTGTTGTGGGTGGCCGTGGGCCTGATCCTGCGCAACGCGTGGGTCCGGTTCCGGTCGGCTAACGGGCCCGGGTGGACGTTGGCCGATGCGTGCCGGGTGCTGATGATCGAGATCGTCGGCACCCGGCACCCGGCGCCGAGAGCACAGGCACCGACGAATACGCCGATGGAACCCGCGCGAGCCCCAACTTGAAACTACTGGATTTGGTATTACTAGCGGCGATCATTCAGTACCCCGACGAAGGCACCCCGCGGCTCGCCTACGCCGACCTGCTCGACGAGATCGGCGGCCTTGGGGAACGCGGCAAGGGCGGAACTCATCCGCACCCAGATCGAGTCCGCGCGGGGTGGGACGGACGAACAGTTGGGGGAACGCCAGGTGGCTCTACTCGGCCGCTACGCCCCGGATTGGATCGGGGCGGCGGCCGGTGGGGGCTCGTGGGACGCACTGACAGTAACGGGCGAGTGGTGGCACAAGGGCCTCGGTTTCGGGTTTCGCCGGGGCTTCGTCGAGCGGGTCATGATGTCGCCCGCCCAGTTCGGACGGTTCGCCCACCGGCTGTTCGCCGCCCATCCGATCCGGGCGGTGCACTTCGCCACCGGGCTCCAGCACCGCACCCCGCGGGGCTGGCTGCGGCCGGCAATCGCCCGGCCGGAGTTCCGGCGACTGACCGAGGTCGACCTCTCGAACTCGTGGGCCGATGCAGGGACTCTGGCCGAGTTGGCCGGGTGCGGGAACCTGGGGCGGGTGCGGTGCCTCGACCTGAGTTGGACGCTCCGGCTGACGCCCGCCGGGTTGCGCCGGGTCGCGTCCCTCGCCTTCGCCGTGCTCCGGTCGCTGACCGCAAGAAACGCCCGTGCCCTCGGCCGCCGCGACGCCCCCGACACCTTGGCGGGACTGGTGGCCTCGCCGCGCCTGGCCGGGCTCGAGGCGTTGGACGTGTGGTGCAACGCCCTTGGGGACGAGGGGGCAGGCGTGCTGGCGAGGGCGGCATGGCCCCTTCGGAGTCTCGGCCTGGGTGCCAGCGGCATCACTTCCGCCGGGGCCGCCGTCCTGGTCCGGTCGCCCCGGCTGGCGGGGTTGCGGGAGCTGACTCTCGCGCACAACCGACTCGGAGACGCCGCGGTGGAGGCGATCGCAGCGTCGCCCTCGTTGGCGCAGGTTCGGGTGTTCGACCTGAGTGACGCCGGGGTGGGCGACGGCGGGGCCATCGCACTCGCTGCCCGGCCGTGGCCGCTAGATCGGCTCGACTTGGCTCGCAACCCGGGCATCAACGAGCAAGGGATCGCCACCCTGCGCAACCGCTACGGCGACCGGCTGTGTGTTAACCACGAGTGACCCACCGCCCCCTCGGACGTACTCGCACGGGGTGGGCCGCATGAGCGGCGGCCCGTTTAAAACCGAGGGCGGCTGCCCCGTGTAAACGAAGATGACCGCAGCCAAAGCGGTCGAGCGCCTTTCCAGGGGTTCTCCATGAGAGGCACTAACACAATGAAGGATCTACCCAGTATCGGAAGCAGATGAGTGCCGCGCCGAGGTTGAGCAATGCGAACTGTGACTCCTCGGTCCTCTCGGTGACG
>DASWYH010001017.1:0-2668 GCA_036405095.1 Gemmata sp.
TGAAGCTGGTGGAAGGGCGCACGCTCTCGGCGCGGCTCAAGGAGCGGGCCTCACCGGCCGACGGGTTGCCCGAACTGGTGCGGGCGTTCGAGCAGGTGTGTCTCGCGGTCGGCTTCGCCCACGACAAGGGCGTGATCCACCGCGACCTGAAGCCGGCCAACGTGATGATCGGCGCGTTCGGCGAGGTCCAGGTCATGGACTGGGGGCTCGCAAAAGCCGGCGACGGGAACCCGTCGCCGGGCGCCCCGAACCCGCCCCCGAGCCCCGGCGGCGAAAAGGGTACACTCGATACCGACAGTGCCACAATCACCGGGCAGGTGCTCGGCACGCCCGCATACATGTCCCCGGAGCAGGCGCGGGGCGAGCCCGTGGACCCGCGGACCGATGTGTTCAGCCTCGGCGCGATCCTGTGCGAGATCCTCACCGGGTCGCGCCCGTTCACGGGCCAGACGTCTGCCGAGGTCATCAGCCAGACCGTGGCCGGAGATCTGGGCGCGGCCCTCGTCAAACTCGACGCGAGCGGGGCGGACGGGGAACTGGTCGCGCTGGCGAAGCGGTGCCTCGCCCCGCGCGCCGCCGACCGCCCGGCGAACGGTAAGGCGGTTGCGGACGCGGTCACCGCGTACCGGGCCGGGGCCGAAGCGCGGGTCCGGGCCGCCGAAGCCGAGCGGGCCGCGGCCGAGGCCCGTGCCGCCGAACAGCGCAAGCGCCGGCGGGTGCAGTTGGCGCTGGCCGGCGCGGTGACCGCCCTGCTCCTCGGCGCCGGCGCGGTCGGGTGGTGGGCGGACCGGCAGTCCACCGCGCACCGGGCCGAAACCGAGCGGCTCGCGCGCGAGCAGGCGTCCGCCGACCTCCAACAGCGCGAGAAGGACGACCGCGCGGCCGATGAGAACCGGCGCGCGCTGGCCGAAGAGGTGGCGCGGTGCGAAGCCGCGCTCCGCGCCGACGACGCCCCCGCCGCCGGGGTCGCGCTGATCGAAATCGGGCGGCGCGAGAACCATCCCGGGGCCGAAGGGTTCCGCCCCCGCATCGCCCGGTGCCGCGCCGATCAGGCGATGCTCGCCCGGCTCGACGCGGCCGAGACGTTTCGGTGGGCACCGGTCAACGGGGCGTTCCCGCCCTTCGCGGCCCTGGAGCGGAAGTGGGTCGAGGCGTTCGCGGCTTACGGGGCCGATATCGCGAGCGCTCCCGCGGCCGAAGCCGCCGCCCGGGTGAGCGCCGCACTGATCCGCGAGCGACTCCTCTTTACCCTCGAACTGTGGCACGCCAACGTCAACTTCCCGAACCTGGGCGCGGTCCTCCACGCGGCCGATCCGGACCCGGTCCGGGACGCGATCCGGACCGCGATCCGGGACCGCGCCTTTGCCGATGTCGGGGAGCGGGTCCGCGCGCTTCACCGCGCGGCGGAGCGGCCCGAGCAACCGGCCCGGTTCACGATCGCGCTGAGCGAGTCCGCGGGGGACGTGCTGCCCGCGCGGGCGCGCCGGGACCTCCTCGCGGCGGAGTGGGCGCGGTCGCCGAACAACCTCCGGGTGGTCATGGCGCTCGGCCGCACGTACCCGATGAACCAGAGCGACGGGGCGGCCGAGCGGGTGCGGTGGTTCCAGTCGGCGGTCGCGCTCCGCCCGGACAGCGCGTTCACCTGGAGCAACCTGGCGGTCGCGCTGATCGACAGCGCGCGGTACGACGAGGCCCTGGTCGCGACCCGCACGGCCCTCCGGCTCGACCCCAAGAACACGGACGCGCTCACGAACACAGGCGTCGCGCTGCGCAAGAAAGGGGACCCGGCCGGCGCGGTCGCCGCGTACCGCGCGGCGCTCGCCATCGACCCGCACCTCGCGCACCCGACGTTCCACAACAACTTCGGGGCCGCGCTGGGCGCGGCGGGCGACCTCGGCGGCGCCGTCGGGCAGTTCAAGAAGGCGATCGAACTCGACCCGAAGTTCGCGCCGGCGCACGCCAACCTGGGCAACGCGCTCCTCCGCCAGCGGGACCCGGACGGGGCCGTCCGGAGTTTGCGGGAGGCGCTCAAACTCGACCCGCAGAACGCCGAAGCGCACGAGACGCTGGGCCGGGCGCTGCTCCAGAAGCGCGACAGGGCCGGCGCGATCGCCGCGCTCCGCGAGTCCCTCCGGCTGGACCCGAAGAACGTGAACCTCTGGGGCGGACTGGGGAACTTGCTGTGGGATCAAGGGGACCGTGAGGGGGCGATCGGTGCGTTCCGCGCGGCCCTTCGGCACGCCCCGGACGAGGCGGGGCTGCACCACAACCTCGGGCTGCTCTTGCGCCAAACCGGCGACGCGAAGGGTGCCATTTCCGAGTACCAGGAGGCGATCCGGCTCGACCCGAAGCACACCCGGGCGCGGTACAGCTTGGGGATCGCGCTGAAGGCGAGCGGGGACGCGGCCGGCGCGGTTGCCGCGTACCGGGAGCTGCTCGCACTCGATCCGAGCCACGCCGCCGGTCACAACGGCCTCGGGAACGCGCTCTGGGACCTGGGCGATCTGGACGGCGCCATCGGCGCGTTCCGCGCGGCACTCCAGATCGACCCCAACAACGGCCCGGCTCGCGCCAACCTCGCAGACGCCCTCAAAGAGCGCGCCCTGCGCGACCGGACCGCTCCGCCCCCGCGTGCCGTGAAGCGCCCATAACAGCGCACGACTTACAA